>JBEKYH010000284.1:0-6850 GCA_049511115.1 Tepidisphaeraceae bacterium
ACAGTGCTTCGGAACCATGTAGGGCGGGCTTCAGCCCGCCATCGCGTTAACCCCGGGCTGAAGCCCGTCCTACTTTGTAGCGACTCCGCTCTCTTACCCCCTCCCCCGGTATTTCCGGGGGAGGGCCGGGGTGGGGGCGCATTGCAATCCGCCGCCATCGCGCACTGTACCCTTCCCCACCCTTAATCCCTTAATCCCTTGACCCCTTAAACCCATTCCTCCCCACTCGACACTTTCGTACCTCGCCGCCACCCTCACCCCTCCAACACGTCTTTTCACTTTGTTACCCCCTCACCTTGTCACATTGTCGTCCTCGACCCTCCCCCTCGCGCAACGAGCGCGAACGCGCGTGCGAACACCTATGTCGCTTGGTACATTCGCCGGCGTTCCATGTCCCAACCACCCCCCAACCCCATCCTCCACGTCCTCGGCAATTCCGTGGTCGATATGTTCATGCTCGGCATTACCTCCTTCCCCGCCCAGGACGGCGCGCGGGCCGAGGTTGGCGGCGTCGATTCCCAACCCGGCGGAAATGGCTTGAACGTCGCCCTCGCGGCCGCGCAATCCACCGCGACGGAAGTTCACCTCCTTACCGCCATCGGCGACGATGAGCGCGGGAAATTGTTGCGTTCAGCCTGCTCGCGCCAAATGCCCGGAACCATTGAACTCATCAGCGCCGCACGGCGCGGCGATCAGACCGGCCTTTCCGTTGTCGCGGTCCAGCACGCCCAGCCGCGGTTTCTCGTTTATCCCGGCTGCAGCGACCGGATTGGCGCGGCATTTTTACGCTCGCATCTAAATGAATTGGCCGCCGCCCAATGCCTCCACCTCTGCGGCATCGGCTTGCTGCCCGGGTTGCAACTGAACGCGCTGGTGAAATTCCTGCATGAATTGCGCCAAATCGCACCAAGGATTCTGATCGTGCTTGACGTGAATCTAATGGCCGGCGCGCGCAATACGGGCGTTCCCCTCTGGCGGCGGATTCAACCGTTGCTTCGCCAAGTTGATTTCTTCGTGCCTAATAATGCCGAGGCGATTGCGTATAGCGGCCTCAGTTCGCGGTCCGGCAATGGATTCAGCGCAGAATTGTTGCGCGCCGCCGCCGCGCTGCTCAATAACTCGGTTCGCGTCGCGACAATCATCACGCGCGGGCCCCTGGGAGTTCTGCTCTGCGAGCGCGGAAAACCCCCCGTGTCAGTTCCCGCGATAAAAGTCCCGCCCCGAAAAATCGTCGACACCGTCGGCGCCGGCGACGCCTGGGCCGCCGGCTTTCTGTGCGGCCTGATCCGCAACCTCGATCTCCCCGACTGCTGCCGGCGCGGCAACGAACTGGCCGCCATGTCCATCCAATCGCGCGGGGGAACTTCCGGAATCCATCCCATGAATCCGATCTAACCGCCGCGAAGACGCAGAGCTAAGTGTAGGGTGGGCATCGCCCACCGCTTGGTACAAAATGATCGGCAATGCCGCTAATGCCCACCTACGAAATTCCTGCGGCTCTGCGACCTCTGCGCCTCCGCGGTTCAATCGTTTTTCCCGCGGCTACTGGACATTCCACCCATCCATAAACACCTTCGGCTCATCCCCATGCAAATCCTTCCTGGCCGCCTCAATGGTGATCGTCTTGCTTTCCCCCGGCAGGAGCGAGACATAATTGTCGCTGTAATACACAGGCAGCACGCGCTCACCGCTACCCGCCCGGCGCAGTTGTAGATGAGCCATCAACGCGATGTTCGCCCCCGTGTTGGCCAGCGTCGCGTCGAGCAGGCATTTGTCGCCAGCGTCACGGCGCACGACAGTCATTGACACCGCCGCCGTCGGCATCGTCTGCAAATCGCGGAAATCCTCCTCGGGGATCGGTGGCGGGCGATTCGCCGTTCGCGTCGTGGCCCGCGTTGGCGTTGAAGTCGGCGCCGGTGTCGGATACGTCTTCAACGTCCGCCAATAGAAATTATCCGAGACTACTTTTCCCGCGGCATCTCGCAACTCCAGCTTGATAAAGTGCACCGGCGACAATCCCGTTGGCCATTCGATCACGCCCAGGTCCGTCGCCGCGCTCGGCGCCGCCGTCGCGGGCAATTCCCGCTCCATCGCCTTTGTCCCATCCAGATTAAATACCGCGATGCGCGCCGACAGGTCGCTCTGTGCCGCCGGCTGGTCGTTAATCACCATCACATGAAAGTCGCTCTGGTTCATTTGGATATGCAGCGGCTCGCATGCCTTTTCGACGGCGAAGAGAGACGAGTTGGGTTCCAGGTCATGGCTATAAAGCTGCCACACCATGCTGGGTTGCGCCGGGTTGCTCATCCAGGTCAGCACGCCGGTGACGGGATGGAAAAGTTTGGCGAATCGCCCTTCGTACATGGCCCGGAACGCTTCGTAGTTTGCCAACTGGCTCTTGCGAACAAAGTCGGCGAGGTTCGTGACCGGGCCATATCGCCGGTTGATTGTGTCGGAATACGCCGGCACGCCGCGACCCTCCTGCGCGCCGCGGCACAGGTCATGCTCGGCCCATGCGTCGTTGATCGTGTCCCAGTCTTTTTCCGGCAGCATCGCCTGCACCGCCTGCAACGTGGGGATCGAGACGCTGCCGATCTCGGTCTTGAACGCCTCGGTGGCGGGAAACGTGTAAAACGCCCGCGGCGCCCGCCACGAATACGGCCCGCCCGAACGCACGCCGCGACCGTCGTTTGAGTTTTTCTGGTACAGCCGCTGCGGCTCTAGCTCGCTCATGATCTTCTGAATTCCCGCGTCAATCCTCGCCGGCGGATTGCCCTCATTGCGCGCGCACCACAGCGCGATGCACGGATGATTGCGAAAGCGCAGTACCTTCTCCCGCACGTTGGCCAGATACAAATCCGCATCGGTCGGATTCGGCCCGTCGCTGGGGTTGGGCTGGAAAAACTCATCCCAGACCAGAATGCCGTACCGATCGCACAAATCGTAAAAATCCTCGCTGGTGCTTTGCCCAACCCAATTGCGGATCATGTTGTAATTGGCAAGCTGATGCATGCGAATCTGCGCCTCAAGCCGCTCGCGCGGGCTGCGCTTCATCGCCTCATCCATGCCCCAGTCTCCGCCCTTGCAGATGATCGGGACGCCGTTGACGGACAGAGTGAGGTTGGGCGAATCCGAGACGTGATAGGTCATGGTGCGGATGCCAAAGGTAATGTCGTGCGCGTCGGATACGGCGCCTCCCTGCGTGAACTCCAGATGCAGCGAATAGAGCTCGGGTTTCCCAAACCCATTCGGCCACCACAGTCGCGGGTTTTGGATGTGCAGGCTGGGAGTATCCAACGCCGTAAACCGGATCAGCTTCGATTCGCCCGCGGCGAGGGAAACATTCGCGCTAAAAGTTCGCCCCTCGATTTGCCCCGAAAGTACGCCGCTTTGGGCAGAGTCCGTGACATTCCGCACCGTCGCAACGATCGTCAAATCCGCCGAATCGACGCGCGGCAGCGGCAGCGTCGAAGTGACCAGCGGATTCTCCACGACCACGCCGCCGGTGCAATTGAGCCACACCTTTTGCCACAGCCCCACGTTCCGGTCGCGGATGGTGGGGATCCAATCCCACCCGATGCTGCACAGAAACGTCGGCCCGTCCTGAGCGAGAATGCCGCCATTGGGACCCGTGCCGGCCGCCTGAGTCTTTTCGTGCGTGTCGCCCGGATTGGGAGGCGGAAGGATTTCAATCGCCAGCCCCGCTGGATCGTTCCCGCGCAGGAATGGCGTGATGTCAAAAGTCCCGCGCGCAAACGCCCCTTTCACCTGCCCAACTTGATTGCCATTCACCCAGACGCTGGCAATGTAATTGATCCCCTCAAGGTGCAGCCACACATGTTCACCGTTCCCGTGCGGTGGGGGGGTGAACTGGGTGCGATACCAGTAAGTAGCCCGCGCCAGACTTTCGGGAATTTTGTCCGGCCGATTGTTTTCGCCGTACAACGGCTCGGGATAAACCCCGTCATTGACGAGACTGGTCAGCACGGTGCCCGGAACAGTTGCCTTGTACCAACTCTCCGGCATGTAATTCGGCTTTGAAATATCAGGACCGTCGCCTTGAACCTTCGCCGCGTCCTGCAGCACCCAACCGTCACTTAACGTTACACCATTCGTCATCGATTCATCCTTCCAACCGGCGCACCCGACAAGGTGAGCCATGGCTAACGACAGCAGGAGAATTGCCAATCCTCGCCGCGCCCAATCGCGTGGAGCATTCATTTGTGGAATCCTCGTTTCCCTTTTTATCCGCCTATTCCAAAACCACCACCTCATGATCCAGCACCGACTTCAATTCAAAACTCGCCCACCCTCCATCTACGGCAACGGAAATCGGTCCCCCCGCTTCGGCCACCAGCGCCCGGCCGGATTTGATTCCCGCCTCCCGGTCAATTTTCACTTTCACATACAGCGGCCCGATGGGAATCAACTCCTCCATCGGCGCCCGCCACGTTCCGGCGCTGGTGAGATTCACGACGTGCAAAATCAATCGTCCTGGCTGATGGTACAACTCGCAGTTCACCAGCCCTGGTCCGTCAACCTGAACCGGCAGGCTCTCCCCCGCCGCCCAGCGAACGATATTTCCCAGCAGATTCCCGTGATCAGGCAGATTATCGATCGCATAACGCCGGTCAATGTCCGCCGCCAGATACGCAACGCGCCCTGCCGCCGATTCATTGACCACCAGCGCCGGGATGTTGGTGCGCTCGGTGTGCATGTACGCAATCTCCGGCGGAGTGGACGGCATCTCCGGGATAAACGTAATGAGCGTCTGTGCCGCCGCGGCCACCGTCAGCGCGCTCAGCGTGCCGCCATAGGGGAGGATGTCGGTGGCATCGAACCCCGCCAGCGTCGCGTGCCGAAAATCGCCAATGGCAGGCGGCTGCGCATTGGGCAGCTTGGGCCCATATGCCGCCGCCGCGATTTCGGGCGTTAATCGCAAATACGTATGCCGCGCCGGCGCGCCACCAACGCCAGCACCGCCAGCCGCCGCCGCGCGCAAACCTCTGCCGCCGCCCGCGGTGGGCGTCGCGTGTCCGCCGCTCACGCCGAGCAAATCCGCCAGCGCAAAGTCCGCTCGCGCATCGCCCCATTCGTTGTACAAGCTCGTTTGCCCGCTCGCGACCAGCGCACCTCCGCGATTGACGAAGCGCCGGATCGCGTCAATCTGCGCATCCGACATCGCCCCTAAATTGGCCAGGATCAAAACCGAAAACTGCGCGCCGATGGAATCAACTTGGTCAATGTGCACCGGCAGATAAGGAATCCGCCCCCGCACCATGGCCTGCGCGAAACCTTTCCACGGCTGATCCACCAGATCGTCCGCGTTATCGCGCCCAAAGTAATCGACGTTGCGCTGCGACCAGACAATGCCCACGCTCGCGACCGGCTGGCGATTAAAAAGGTATTGCTCATTCGTCTTATGCCACGTCATCACCGGTTCGGCCGTCTGGTAAATGCGCCGGTCTTCATCGAACGCTCCCACGTGATGCCACCACGGCGATATCCCCCCCGCGATTCCCGCCGCCATCCACATCCGCGCTTCCGCCGGCGGCTTGGTCGAAAGCCGAAACTGCGGCCGCCCGTGCTGGTACATGGCCATGCTCTCGGGGACTAACTTGTCCCAGCCGAGGATTCCGTGAATCAGTTTTCCCGCCTCTGCGTTCTCATGAAATTCGCTCATCGGGCTGCGCGATTGATTGTCTAGCAGCACCAGTTCCGACCGATCGCAAATCTCCTTCCAGTCACGAAAACTCGATGCCTGCCCGCTCACTCCCGCCCCGTTCATCCCGATCCACAGGCAGTCAGCGCCACCCGCGCCGCGCGTCACCTTATTATTATTGTCCCAAAGCTCCGTGCGCCGTGCATAGCTCCATTGAATCCACTGGCGATACGCCGCACTGTTCCAGTCCCGTGCCTGCGGCAGATTCTGGCCGGTCTTGTCCTTAAAACTCTTGGCGCAATTCTGGCAATAACAAATGCTCGTTCGATCCATCCCGTGCCAGATATTGTCGGCAAACCCCTGCGGGCTGGATCGCGTAATGATCTCGCGCATGATCGACGGCAGGTATTCATCGTAATACGCGCTATTGACGCACGAGAGATAAAGCCCGTCCGTGCGATAAGGCTGCCCCGTCGCGTCGACGCAGAACCAATCGGGATGCGCCTGATACAGCGGCTCGTGCACCTTGCTGGAATCCATCCGTGCCAGAACGGCCAGTCCGTCATCATGGGCCGCCTTGGCCAGTTCCCCATACAAATCGCGCCCGCCCAATTGCGGCGGCTGATAGTGCAGCGGAATCGCGCTAGGGTAATAAGCGAATATCCCCCCCGCATTGATAATGACCCCCTGCACCTCGGTGCGCTTCCAGTACTCGCGCCACCACGGAATGTCATAGCGGATGGCGTCGATCTCCGTGATGTTCGTCTGTCCCCACCGATGCGTCCGGCGATACCACGGGACCGCGGCCGGATTAGTGCTCGGCGCCGCCCCGGCGGCGGATGCTGGCGCGGTTGTGGTTTGCGCCTGAAGCGCCTGCGACGCGAGGCCGGCGGCAACCGTTGTCACCACAGCCATTTGTTTCAGGAAATCACGGCGTGAGGGAGTCGGTTGAGAGGAGAGGGGATCAGCCATTGTGCGTGCCTCCGCGATGGGAACGACAGACCGTTAATTGGAGATGGCATTGGAAACCATCGCGGGCGGGGGGGCAAGCCGGGGCAATCGCTTTTGCGATTGCGGTGGGAAAGTTGGAAGGTGCGAAGGTGTCAAAAGTGTGGGGGAAGGGGGTTTACAGACTTTAGTAGGGTGGGCATCGCCCACCGCTTCCCCGGAGACAGCATTATGATCGAC
>JBEKYH010000285.1:0-6769 GCA_049511115.1 Tepidisphaeraceae bacterium
ATCTGAGGCAATGTTGACGTTCTGAGGTTCTCATCGCGACTTCTTTTGCGCCACGGCGGAAACGTCAGGGCGAACGAAAGGGGGAATCGCCTCGCTTATTTTGACGCGGGCCAGATCATCCCCAACGGAATGCCAAGTTCCTCAAACGGCGCCAACCGCACTTCTTCCCTCCCGGCGCCCTTTCCTGCCAAAACGTATTCCCCCTCTTCCAGTCGATGCGCCTCAATGGTCCGGGCTGTTGGATCAACAATCCAATCGTGGGCCACGCCTGACTTTCGATACAAGTCGAATTTGCGCTTACGGTCGGTTTGTCGAGACCGGAAGCTGACTACCTCCACGCACAGATCGGGCGGCCCTTTCACGGATTTCTTGCCGATTTGATTGAGGCGGGCCGTGGAAAAGTAGAGCAAATCCGGCCGGCGGACTTCATGGCGGCCAAGGATCGTGTCCACCTCCAAAAATACCCGTCCAAGATTGTGCGATTGAACGTGCTCGCGGAGGAGCGAACCAAGAGCCAGCACGATTTCCTGATGATCCGGCGTCGGGCTTGGACTCACGGCGACCTCCCCATTGACCAACTCCAGGCGAACCCCCGGCGGGTCTTCGCCCAGGAGCAAAAACTGCCGAGCGGTCATTCTTTTGGTGCTGATCGTCACAACGGCTCCTGTCAGGGCGATTATACCATTTCCAGCCAGTTGCGCGGCTGCGTGCTACGATACTCCGCATGGATCGCCCCTCCCGATCACGCGGCCGTCAATCGCATGCGCCGTGGCTGCGCAACGAAAAGTGGTCGACGGGCGCTATCCGCGACCAGAGTCCGGAGAATCTGTTCGCGGTCTGGGTGTTTGCGATTGCGTGGAATGTCATCACGCTCCTGGCCCTCATTCCGCATGTCGAAAACGCGCTGCACGCGCACGATAAATATTGGTTGATGGCGACGATTTTTCCCGCCATCGGGGTGGGTCTGCTTATCTGGGCGCGGCGCCGCACGCGGCGGATCACGCAATTCGGGCCGTCGGTTTTTCATCTGCAAACGCTTCCCGCTTCACCGGGGGGCGACCTGGCCGGCACCATCCACGTTACTCGAAGCTTTCGGCCGCGATCGGCGATCCAGCTTAAGCTGGCCTGCATCAATCGCGCTATAACCGGCGTCGGCAGGAGCGCCCGCGTCATGGACCATTTTATCTGGCAGGAGGTGCAGACGTTCGACGCTCTTCCGCCATGCGAAGAGGGCACGGATATTCCCGTCCTCTTTCATATCCCGCCCGATGCCCATCCAAGCAGTGACCTGGATTTCGGCGACGGCTACCGCTGGAAACTGGAAGCCCGCTGCAAAACGAAGGGCGTGCCATATTATTCGCGATTTGAAGTGCCCGTTTTTGTCGTGGCCCAGTCGTCGTTTGCGGCGCCGCGCGTGCGCGTTTTCGCGCCGCCAGCGCGAGCGCCTGAACTTCCCGATCCTCGCAGTAAACTCACGGAGAATGGGATTACCTGCGAGCGAATCTCCGCGGGCCGGTTGCGAATTCAGTTTGCGGCCGCCCGGAATCGTCCGGTCGTCATTCGCACGACGATCACGGGATTGGCGCTTACCACGATTGCGCTTGGATTGGGCGAATGGCCCGACTTCCCGATTGATCGGGTCATTACGCTTTGCTTCGCGGCGAGCAGCTTTCTTGTCGGCGTCGTCTTTTGCTTCATCGCTGTTTTGAAGTGGTTGGCCACCGCGGAAATCACCGTTCGCTACGGCTCCCTCACCGTGCAGCGCCGCACGCTGCTGTTTCGGCAGGAGCAGACGTTCAAGCTTGCCGATGTCGCTGATATCTTTCCGAAAAATCAAAGCGAGCCGTCCTCCAAGCCTGGGCCGGACAATTCGAATAAAGAGTCTTTCTACAAGCTCATCCTGAAAACGCGTGACGGTGATTCTGTGCGCCTGGCCAACGATATTACGCAAAAGGATTACGCCGCGTGGCTGGCCGATGAAATCAAAGACACGCTGGGTGTGGTGATTGAGAAATGAGATTCAAGGAGAGCAAGGCTGACGAACAGAAGCACGCGGGCTTCGCACGCTTTTTCATTCGGCCGGATATCCGAACGCTTCCAGAGGCTCCGCGAACGCCGTCGTCATGGCAACGCGTTCCTCGGCGTTCAGGTCTACCTTCCAGCGCCCCACGGTTGTGAGGGGATCGGAGCTTGTTGAGTGGCGCTCAAATTCGGCGATATCCGCGGCGGCGGAGCAAATCATTTGCTCGAGCGTGGCTGTGCCCGCGTCCAGTCCCAGGAACGCAAGCATTGCCGACACGGTTTCTTCCGGCCGCGCGATCAAGTCCTCGTAGCGAACCAGATGGGCGGGGCCCGCGCGGCTTTGCCAATGCCTTAGGAACCGGTTGACCCGCTTGCTCACCAGCGACAGGAATTCGGTTTCGTCCTTGACGAGGGAGCGTCCAAAATCATCTCTTCCGCGCCGGGCGTTGAAGGCGCGGATGGAGCACATCATGTCGCGGAAGTCGCGTACCAGGAATACCTCGCGCGCATCCGGGCAAAGTTCGCAGAGCAAGGCGGCGGCCCGGTCGGGCTGGTTCTTTTCGGCGAAATAAACCGCGTCGTTTTTTCCCTGGGCGTGGGCGATTTGCTGATAAAAGCCGTCCGTGCTTTGCAGGCAGAATGCGGCGGCTTGCTCGGTGTAGGCCTTTGAGAACCAGCGGAACAATTCGGGATGATCCGTCAGCGGGGCACGATAGAACGGGTGGTTTCCCACCCACCACTGGTTGGGGCTGAGTCCGTCGGGAGTGGAGGATTGCAGGGCATTGGTCGGCTCGGTGAGAACCTGAAGGGCCTGCATCCAATACCGGCCGGCGCGAATCTCGTAGGGATATACCTGCGGGGCGACGATGTGGGGGTGTTCCACCAGCAGGCGCATGAGCCAGGTCGAGCCACTTCGTCCCAGGGACGTGACAACCAGCGGACGGATGCGCGGCTGGAACGCGGATTGAATTCCGCAATGCCGGCCCTGCAGGCGAAAAAGCGGCGTGCGCGTCTGGTTATTGTGCAAAGCGCACACATCGAGATCAAAGGTTCGATCCAGCCCGACCGCGCCGACCAGGGCCTGAAACCCGCACTCAAACCGCGAGGATTTGCCCCAGAACATCGCTACCGGCCCGCCGCGCGGGGTGGAAAGTGGGATCGAACGCATCACGCGCTCGCCGGCGAGAAGCTCGACGCATTGGACCCCTGAGTTTTGTGCCGGAATTCGCCCCTGAAGTTCCAATACGTAGGATTCGCTCGTATCCCCCGGGGCCGGCCGGTCAAGACGGGACCCCGTCAGCCCGCGGCTGATTGATTTGGCCTGTTCGACGTTAAAAATCTCGACAAGGGCCATTTTTTCGCATCCAATTCAGCGAACTGACGGTTGGCTGCCGAGGTAGCGACACTCAAGGGCCGGCTCAAACACATTCCTCGATTTTTTTCAGAAGTTAAGACCCAACTACAGAATAGGTATCCGGGCAGGCGCGCGTCAATACTAAAATCGCTTGGTTTTTGTGGTCAGCCGCCGTTCGAGAATCCTCTCCAGGGTGAGGCAGACCTGCTCGATCTGCGTCTCGGTCATGCGGCTGAAAAACGGGAGGGCGAGAGTCCGGCCGGCGATGTATTCGGTGACGGGAAATTCGCCGCCTTTGAAGCCGAACAGGTCGGCCATGTAGGGTTGCATATGGATCGGCGGGAAGTAATTTCCGCAGCCGATCCCTTCGGAGCGCAGTTCCATGATGACCTGGTCGCGATCGCCCGGCTCAAACAGGTCATTGAGGCGCACCACGAAGACAAACCAACTGATGTGCGTGTCGTCGTCGAGGGTCGGGACGCTGACAAACTTGCTGGTCATGAGCCGCTTGATATAGGCCTCGGCCACGCGGCGGCGGTTGGCGAGAATTTCATCGAGCCGGCTCATCTGGGACACGCCGAGCGCGGCGTTAATTTCGCTGAGGCGGTAGTTAAAGCCGAGGCGATGGTGAGCGAGCCAGCCCATTCCGTCGCGACCCTGATTGCGGAGGCTGCGGCAGAGGTTGGCGAAGTCCTCGTCGTCGGTGACGATCATGCCGCCTTCGCCGGTGGTGATCTGCTTGTTGGGATAGAACGCGAAGACGCCGGCTTTTCCGAAACTGCCGATGGGGCGAAGCTCGCGGGCCGCGCCGCACGATCCGCCGAATCCCTCGCAACAGTCCTCGATCAAGAGTATTTCCGCTCGCCGCGCCAGTTGCTCAAGTTCAGCCATGCCGCCGGGATGGCCGAAACATTCGACGGCGATGAGGGCCTTGGTCCTGGGCGTGATGGCCGCAGCGGCTTTGGCGACATCCATGTTGAGGGAGCGCGGATTGATGTCGGCAAAGACCGGCTTGGCACCGACATAGAGAATGCAGTTGGCGCTGGCCACAAACGAAAACGGCGTGGTGATGACTTCATCGCCCGGACCGACGCCGGACGCGAGCATGGCGCAGTGTAGACCGGCCGTGCCGCTGGAGACGCCGATGCCATATTTGCGCCCCGCCATCCTGGCAACCAGCGACTCGAACTCCTCGATGCGCGGCCCGATGGAGAGCGTCGGCGTGTGCAGCACTTCCACCACCGCGTCAATGTCGCGCTGCGTAATATCCGGCTGCGATAAGGGAATCGATAATGCCATAGGCTCCGACTACAGGTTCTGCCCCGCGTAGGTTATACTCGATTGCCTTTGGTGACCGATAGAGCCAATTTCTGTTCAAGGACTGGTCAGGCATGAGTTTAGATTCACAGTCGGCCGCGCGCGACCGGGAACGGTATCGGCGCGACAAGAAAAACAACGCCAATTTTTGGCGGGCGCTGAGCTATCTGCGTCCTTACCGGCCGATGGTGGCGGTGTCGATTGTATGCGCCGTTTTCGTGGGCCTGGCCATGACCAGCGGGCTGGCGACGATGCTGCCGATCGTCCGCGTCCTCATCAACGGCGACACAGTTCCCGCCTGGGTGGATCGCACCGTTGTCGATCATCGCCTGGGCGTTAAGCTCAACGACGATCCGGCGCTGGACAAGGTTCTGCTGGTTACCGTCAACACTGGCGCCGCCAGAGCCGCGGGCTTTCATTCCGGCGACGAGCTTATCGCCGACGTCACGCCTCACGAGCTTCTTCGCGAGCTTGCCGATCCCGATCGTACCTCGATCACATTGCGCACACCTGAGTCCAAGCCGCGGCAGATGGCGTTGAAGCCCGTGGAGTTTTATTGGGTCTGGGCGCGGCAGGCAGCAGCTAAGCTGCCCGTTAATCCCGTGAAGGCCATCGCCGTGATCTTCGGGCTGATGACGTCGCTCGCCCTGTTCGGGAACATCATCCGATTTTTTCAGGAATATCTATCCAACAAGGCGGCGGTGCTGGCCGTCAACGACATTCGCCACCGCCTCTACGATCACGTCCTGCGCGTCCCCATGAGCCACTTTGGGGAGCAAGGCACCAGCGATGTCACAAGCCGGCTCGTGCAGGATTCGGCCAACCTCACCGACGGATTCAAGCAGGTGCTCGGGCAGACAATTCAAGAGCCGATCAAAGTGCTGATGGCTCTGGGGCTGGCGCTTACGGCAAGCTGGCAGCTCACGTGTTTCATCATCGGCTTCGCTCCGATCATGGCGATCGTGGTTCGCAAGTTCGGCAAAAAGATGTACCGGGCCAGCCGCAAGCAACTGCAGGAATCCGCCGCCATGCTGGGCCAGCTTGAGGCGACGCTCCTGGGCATACGCGTCGTCAAAGCGGCCGGCGCGGAGCGGTTCGAGCGGCGGCGTTACAGCAGGATCATGGACGCGTTGGTTTTCCAGCAGCTTCGCATGTGCCGCATCGACGCCTTCAACACGCCGACGATGGAGATGCTCCTCCTCGCCGCCTCGGGATGCGTTGTATTGTTCGGCGCGTACCTGGTGCTGATCGCGCATCACCTCGCTCCCGAGACTTTTATCCTGGTGATGGTGGCCCTGGTGATGATGTCGGATAGCCTGCGGCGCATCAGCAAGGTGAGCAATGCACTGCAGCAATCCAACGCGGCGGCCGCGCGGATCTTTGAGGCGATGGATTTGCCGGTGGAACAGGAAAAGCGGCGGTTCAGCGTCGGCGGAGCGCCTGTCCCCTCGGCAGCGGCGTCGCCGCCAACGCTTAGCAAACTCCGGCCGTTGCAGGCGGAAATCCGGTTTGAGGATTTGACCTTCTCGTACCCCAATACGTCGTCGCCCGCTTTGTGCGGCGTAAATCTGACGGTGGCCAAAGGGCAATCCGTCGCCATTGTCGGGCGCAACGGCAGCGGCAAGACCACTCTGCTCGCCCTGCTGCCGCGCTTTTATGCGCCTCAATCCGGGCGCATCAGCATCGACGGGACGGATATTCAGTCGGTCACTTTGCGCTCCCTGCGGAAGCAGATCAGCGTCGTCACTCAGGACAGCGTGATCTTTCCCGGCACGATTGCCGAGAACATTGCCTACGGGCATCCTCTGGCGGCTCAGTTGGGTCGGCGCTCGCCGGCGGTGGATGCGCTGCGGCGGGACATCGAATCGGCGGCGCGGCGCGCCTTCGCGCACGATTTCATTATGGAAAAGCCCCGGGGGTACGACACCGAGCTTGGCGAACTCGGCGGCCAGCTTTCCGGCGGACAGAAGCAGCGCCTGTGCATCGCCCGCGCGGTTTTGCGCAAGGCCCCGATCCTGATTCTCGACGAAGCCACGAGCCAGGTGGACGCGGAAAGCGAACACCTCATCCAGCAGG
>JBEKYH010000286.1:0-6757 GCA_049511115.1 Tepidisphaeraceae bacterium
AGCGCCGCTTCCCGACCGGATCGACAAGATCGGCGAGTCGGCGACGATGGTCTTCATGGCCGACGGTCCCGCGGGATATTGCTCGACGGTGCCGTTCATTTCCACGCCCGCCGCGCCCGCGCCATTCAATCCCGTCCCGCGCCATAACGGCAAGGTGAACATCGCCTTCCTCGACGGGCACGTCAGCGCCTACGACGCGAAATACCTGGGGATAAACACCCTGGGCGATCCGGTTCATCCCGATGCCTGCAATCAGCCGGATGTGCGGTGGTACTGGTACGTTCCGGGACCGTCGCCCGCGCCCTGGGGCGGGCCATGATTTTTCGAACACTGTTTTTCGAGTTCATTTCAACACGAAGGAGAGAGAGTATGCGTCATGTGAATAAGAATCGGGCAATGAGCAGCTTGGCCCCATGGTTGGCCCCGTGCTTGGCGTCCTGCGCCGCGCTTTCCGCGGCCGGCGCCGCATGGAGCCAGACGGTCTTGACGACCGAGTCATTTGTTCTGCCATACGGCCCGGGCAATTCCGCCTCGGCGCCGTATCAGGACATGGTGGTGGACACCCCGGCCAACCCTGTCAACAATCCGCCGCTGACGACCTGGGGCGAGAAAGGCGCGGTTGGTCTGCAAGCGGCGGGTTCGGTCAACGGCGTAACCGGAACGCTGGTGAACACGCCCGCATCGACCGTCCAATTCAAATTCAACGTCGGCTCGGTCGTGGATTCGTTGAACGCGACCTACGGCGCGGGAAACTGGACGATTGCTTCGCCGCAGCTTTCGATGCAGTACACCTATTACGCCAACAATTCGATTTTCGGCGGCGGGGCCGGCACATTCGAGACCTACTGGGTGGCCAACGATTCCTGGGCCTTTGGCAACGGCGCATCGGCGGGCAACGCTTATTCCGACAACAAGTATGTGCCCGGAACCGATCCCATTTACGCGACCGACCCCACGACGCTGCTCACCTGGGCCGGCAGCGAGGCGGACCTGGGTTCCACCACTTACAATTGGTTAAGCCCTGCTAATAATCCCAATTACACCAGTTGGTCAACCGACAAGACCGGCGCCAACCAAGGGATGCTCACTGACAATTTGGCCCTGGCCACGCCGTTTGTGGATGACATCACCGGCGCATCATCGCTGTCGGATCCCAACGTCTCGCTCTATCTGATTCCCACCAGCGCCGACCTGGGACTGACCATTTTCACCGGCGGCGGCAACGTGACGCCGACGCTCAGCTTTGAGGTCGTCAGCGTCCCCGAGCCGGCGACGACAGCACTTGCCGCGACGTTCGGCGCGGCGGCGCTGCTGCGGAGGCGAAAACGGAGGCGCGTTTGAGCGGCTTGGTCAAAAAATCAGTGATTGTTGGACTCGCTGCCGGTGCGGCGGTGGGCGTTGTTTCGCTGCTGGTTACCATAAAGTCATTGCAATCAATCTCCGTCGCGAATACGCCGGTCGTCACCACCTATACGCAGCCGCTCACCGACGCCCAGCGCTTCGCCCGGCAGCCGACCACCGGCCCAAGCGTGCGCGTCGCGGTGATCGGCGGCATGTTCTTCACCGGCTTCTGGAGCGCCCTGGCCGACAAGTACCAGAAAGAGACCGGCGTTTACGTCGATCTCATCGGCACCGGCCCGAAGAACGACATCGTGCGAATTTTCAAACAAGGCAGCGTCGATCTCATCACCATGCACGCGAGTGACACGATGGTGAACCTGACGGCCAATGGGTACACGCTGGATCCGCAGCCCTGGATGCGCAACGACCTGGTGATCGTCGGCCCGCCCGACGATCCAGCGGGAATCAAGGGGATGACCGACGCGCAAGCGGCCCTGAAAAAAATCGCCGACGCCAAATCGCCGTTTGTCGTGCATTCCAGTCTGGGCGCGCAGGAAGTGCTGGTGAACATTCTCGACCCCGCCGGCATCCAGCTTGATGCGGCGCACACGACGGTGCTGTTCGATGATCAGCAGCGCAGCGTTCTGCGCATCGCAGGCGAAAAACACGCCTACACGCTGGTTGGCCGCATCCCGTTTCGCACGGGGCGGCTGCCGAACTATGGGCTGCTGATGATGGTGCAGGGCGATGACCGGCTCAAGCGGCCGTACCTGGTCGCGGTGACCAATCCCCAGTGGCTGGCAGGAGTTCATTTTGCCGAGGCCAAGCACTTTGCGGCTTATCTGAGAAGACCAGAGACCCAGGCGTGGATCGCCGGCTACGGCAAGGGAATGCTGGATGATAAGCCGCTTTTCTTTCCGGTGGTTTTGCCGGATTTGAAACCCGTAGGCGGTTGATTTTCCGAAATCGCTTACGCGCGAATCTGCCGTTCAATTCCCCGCGTCAACCGGCTGCGTCGTGCCGCGGAAAGTCGCCAGGATCGCCGGCTGCGGCTGGCGGGCGTCGGGGATCTTCTGGTAATTCTCCCAGCCGCCGCCCAATGCTTTGTAGAGATTGATGAACTGCAAAACCGCCCCTTCCTGGGCGGAGTAATATTGGTCCTGCAGGGAATATAACTCGCGCTGGGCGTCGAGTTCATCGAGGAAAGGGGTGAAGCCGCCGGAATATCGCCCAGTCGCCACCTGCACGGCGCGCTGGGCGGCCGTCATCGCATCGGTGAGACTGCTGAGTTGGGATTCCTGGGCCGCGTAATTGCTGATGGCGTTGTCCACTTCCTCAACCGCTGACAGCACCGTCGCCTGATAGTTCAACAGCGCTTCGCGGGTGACATAATCCTGGCGCTGGACCAGAGCGTCGAGGGTTCCAAAATCCAACAGCGGCCAATAGGCTGCTGGGCCGATGGAGCCGATAAACATGTTCTCCACCGGCGTGCGCCCCAGGCCCTGGCCCTGCCCGCCTAATCCGCCGGTGAGAATGACGTGGGGATAGAGCGCGTCGGTCGCCACGCCGATGCGCGCGGTGGCCGCGGCAAGCTCGCGCTCGGCCTGGCGGATATCCGGGCGGCGGCGGAGCAACTCGACGGGCAGACCCGGCTCGATGCGTGATGGCAATTCCGGAAGCGGTCCCGGCGGAACCAGTTCACCGTTCAACTCCTCGGGGAATTTGCCCAACAGCACGGCCAATCGCCGCTGATCCTGCTGAACGGCCGCTTGAATCGGCGCAAGCTGAGCTTGCACTTCAGCCAGTTCACGCTTGGCCAGAACGGGATCGAGTTCGTTGGTGAAGCCGAGGTCAAAACCTTCCTGCACCAGGTTGTAGGATTGTTTTTCGGCGCCGATATCGTTGGTGATGACCGCCAGGCGAAGCTGCATGCTGCGGTCATCGACGTAGGCGGTGGCGACTTCGGAGATCAAATTGACCAGCACATCATTGCGCGCTTCGGCGGCCGCCTGCGTGTCATATTTGGCGGCTTCGATTTCGCGGCGCAGGCCGCCGAAGAGGTCGAGATTCCACGCGGCGTCGATCCCGCCGACCTCGGTGATCTCCTTCAGCCCCGTGGTGTTGGTGCCCGCATTCAGCGGACCGGCCACGCGCCCCTTGGTGGAATTGGTGCCCGACCCGCGCGCCGCCGCGCCGCTGGCTTCCAGTTCCGGCAGAGCGACGCCATTGGCGACGAACTCCATCTCGCGGGCCTGTTGCAGACGCATGACGGCGATCTGCAAATCGGGATTGGCGGCGATGGCGCGAGTGACCAGTGAATCCAGTTCGGGGTCATTCAGCGATTTCCACCATTGCGTCACATCCACGGCGACTGCCGGCTGCGTTGCCGGCGGCGCTGCCAAAAACGCGCTGGGCATGGTGGTTGCCGGCGTTTTGTAATTGGGCCCGACTTCGCAGCCTTGCAGGAACGCGATGCCGGCAGCGGCGGCGCAGAGGAAGAGCGAGTGTGTAATCTTCATGGCTTGACCGCCACGACGGGCGCGTCGTCGTTGGAATTGGGAGCCTCTGAAACCGCCGGCTGGCTCGCATCGATTGCATTTACATGATCGCCGTCGGAGACCTGACTGCTAATGTTGAGTGCGACTTTATCGCTCGGCGAAAGTCCGGAGGCGACCTCCACATATTCACCCTGGTCGCGGGCGATGGAGATGTCATGGAAACGCACGATTCCCTGGTCATCCACCACGGCCACCTGCGGGCCGGCCGAGCGGAAGAGGAGGGCGCTGGCGGGGACTTGCAGGTAGGAACTCTCCTTTAATTGAAAGCCAACCTGCAGGTAGGTTCCCGGCAGGAGCGCCAAGTCGGGATTGAGAATGTCCACTTCAACCCGCAAGGTTCGCGCCGTCGGGTCGATCGAACGTGAAGTGCGGGCGATTGTTCCCGTGAATTTTCGGTTGGGGTATTGATCTGCGACCGCAACGGCGGCGGTGCCGACATCCATTGACCCGCTTACGCTCTGCGGCACCTCGACAAAAACGCGGACCTTGTCCGCCTGGGCGATGCTGAAGAGGGACGTGGTATTGGCGGTGCTGCCGGCCGTGATGAGATCGCCGATGTCAATGCGCCGCGCGGTGATCACGCCGTCAAAGGGAGCGAGTACCTTCTTGAACTCAGTCATTTCCGTCAGACGGTGAACGTCGGCCTGATCGAGATTCACCTGAGATTGTGCCGCATTCACCTTGGCCAGGCTGGTGTCGTATTCGGCCTTCTTTTCCTGCTGCTCCTGATCCGAGACCAGGCCCTTGGGGGAATTCCACCAGCGGTCGTAGGTGCTCTTGGCAAGGACAGTGTTGGCCTGTGCAACCGCGACGTCGGCCTCGGAAACTTTCAGTTTAGCATTGGCAGCGGCGAGCTGGTCATCCAGTTCCGGCGTATCGATGGTTGCCAGGAGTTGGCCCTTTTTGACGGGGTCGCCGATATCCACCACCCAACTGGCCAGATAGCCGTTGACGCGAGCATAGATGGTTGATTCGTACCAGGCACGTGTTTCGCCGGGCAGCGAGAGGGTGTGGATCGGCGAGGCGTACTGAACGTGGACAACATCGACGCCCGATGCGGCGCTGGCGTTGGCAGCGGTTTGAGAGGCTAGATCGGCGTCGGATTTCGTCCGGGTGCGATGAACCAGAAAAAAGGCGCCGCCCAGCAGCGCAGCGACCAAGATGGCGGAGATCACCAATGTAACGCCAGTGCCGGAAGAGGGCTTGCCGGCAGCAGCGTGGGCAGGGGCATGAGACTCGGCCGGCTGGTGATTGCCGTCGGGCAAATTGACGGTATCGGCGGTGGGAACGCCATTGCCGCCGGTTGGCGATTCGGGGTTGGAATTAGGCGGTTGCACGATTGGAATCCTCTATGTTTGAGCGGACATGTCGGCTCAGCAAGCGATACATGGACGGCACAAAAACCAACGTGGCAAATGTGGCAAATAACAGGCCGCCGATCACGGCGCGGGCCAGTGGGGCGTTTTGCTCGCCTCCCTCGCCGACACCCAGGGCCATGGGGATCATCCCCAGGATCATAGCACCGGCGGTCATCAAAACGGGTCGAAGGCGAGTGAATCCCGCGGTGATCGCGGCGGCGGCGGTGTCATCGCCGGCGTCTACGCGGTCATTGGCGAAAGTTACCACCAGGATGCTGTTGGCGGTGGTCAGGCCGATGCACATCAGCGTGCCCATGAGAGCCGGAACGCTCATGTGCGTTTGCGTGAGGTAAAGCATCCACATCACGCCGCCGAGTGCGAACGGCACGGCAAGCAGCACAATGACCGGATCAAGCCAGCTTTGGAACTTGATGACCATCAGCAGGTAAACCAGAACGACGGCCAGACCCATGCCGGAAAAGAGCCCGTTGAAGCTTTCGCGCATGGTCTGCGCCTGTCCAGTAAGAGTGACCTTCATCGCGGAACTTGCCGGGGGCTGATCTTCGTCCAGGACTGTCTGAATCGCGTCGGTGGCGCTTTTCATGTCGCGGCCCTGCACGTCGGCGTCCACGTCAAACACAGGGCGGATGTTGGACTGGGAGATCACCATGGGGATTGTCGTGCGGCCAAAATGAGCGACATTCATGAGAAGCTGGCCCTGCTTGTCGTTGCTGGTCGCCAGTGGCAGGTCCTTCAAATCGGCCAGAGAGTTGATTCGATAGGTCGGCTCCTGCACGACCAGCGGATAGCTGACGGAGTTCTTGGGGTTGACCCAGAAATTGGGGGCGATCTGGGCGCTGTTGTTCAAAGCGACCAGGGTGCTGGTGGCCGCGTTCTGCTGGCTGATGCCGACTTCCTCGGCCAATGTGCGGTCCACGTCCACGCTGAATGCCGGCGCGTCGGGAACCTGGAACACGTGCGCATCGACGATTCCCGGCACCAGCTTTATGTCGCGGGCGATCTTCGCGGCCACCGCGTACGACTTGTCATTGTCCGGCCCGGTGACGCGGATGTCGATTGGCGCGGGTTGGCCGAAATTCAGCACCTGGCTGACGATGTCGGCGGGCTGGAAGAAGAACTGCATCTGCGGAAAACGCTTGGGCAGTTCCCGCCGCAGGTCGGCGGCGTGAATCGCCGTGGGCGTGTGTTTCTCATTGAGCGAAATGAGAATTTCCCCGTCCATCGGGCCGACGGTGGCGGAGTCACTGAGGGCGATATTGATGCCGCTATAGGGTAGACCGATGTTATCGAGAAGCACGTCAATCTGGTCATTGCCGACGATTTGTCGGATGGCGCTTTCGACGCTGGCGAAATCGGCCTGCGTGGTTTCAATGCGCGAACCGGGCGGGCAGCGAACGTGCAGGCGCATCTGGCCGGCATCCACCTGCGGGAAGAAATCTTCGCCCAGCAAGGGAAACAAGAGGCATGAAACGACCATGA
>JBEKYH010000287.1:0-6749 GCA_049511115.1 Tepidisphaeraceae bacterium
GTCGAGAACAACGAAATGCTTGTCCTTGTCCGCAGCCGCGTACGCCGAATGCTTGGCGTCGGGGCTGAAAATGAGGCTGCCGTTGGTGATGACTTCGTAAAGCGACTGCGGCTCGCCGTCGACAATCGCCCGCGACTTGTCGTCGTGCGTTGTGTAGTACGCCATGTGCCAACCATCAGGCGTATAAACGAGCGAAATGATTGGCTGCTGCAACGGCCCAAGCTGCGTCTCCTGCAACCCCGGCACAGGTGCGGCCGCCGGTTGCGTCGCCGGCGCCGCTCCGAGCACAAAAATGGCCGCCGCGCAAGCTGCCAGGCCCAAGAATCGCCCGCCCAATCGCTGATCCGCCATGCCTCGCTGCATTGAATTCCCTTTCATAGTCCGCCCATCTTATCGGCTCATTTCCTCCCGCCCCCGCGATGAATTGTAACGCAATCGGCCGGCGAAAGCGGCGCGAGACTAAGCTACCGTGTGGCGAGTCCGCGATTTCACTCCCTCTCCATGTAATGGGGGAGAGGGCTGGGGTGAGGGTCGTATTTAAGTTTTGGGAATTTTTGCGATTGGGAACGAAGAAGAACCCTCACCCTATCCCTCTCCCTGAGTACATGGAGAGGGGACCAGACGCAAACAGCGGACGGTGGCCTTCGAATTGCCGAATTGTCCTCCGCGAAACTCGACGCGAGCGGTGCGGCGCATTAAAATTGTGTTTCTCTACTTTTCCAAGGAGATTCATGGCAGAGCCGCTGAAAATGATTTACGAGAAGGACGCCCCGCTGGACGCGCTGGCGGGAAAGACCGTCGCCATTTTGGGATTCGGATCGCAGGGCCACGCCCACGGGCTGAATCTCCGCGATAGCGGCGTCAACGTGATCGTCGCCAACCGGAAGGACAGCCCCAACGGGCGGCTGGCTGAGCAGCATGGGTTTAAGCCGATGAGCGTCGAGGGGGCCGTTGAGGCGGCCAATCTAATCATCATTACACTGCCCGACGAAGTGCAGCCGGGCGTGTACCACAAGAGCATTGCCCCGCACCTTAAAGCCGGACAGGCCCTCGGCGCGACGCACGGGTTTAACGTGCATTTCAAGACTATCACGCCGCCCAAGGACGTGGACGTGCTCATGGTCGCCCCCAAGGGGCCGGGACACCTGGTGCGCAGCGAATTCGAGCGCGGCGGTGGCGTGCCGTGCCTTTTGGCCGTGGCGCAAAACCCCACCGGCAAGGCCCGCGACATCGGCCTCGCCTGGGCGCGCGGCATCGGGGGCGCTCGCTCCGGCGTCATCGAAACCACCTTCAAGGACGAATGCGAGACCGACCTGTTCGGTGAACAGGCCGTCCTCTGCGGCGGATTGTCCGCCCTCATCAAGGCCGGTTTTGAAACCCTCACCGAGGCCGGCTATCCCCCGGAGATGGCCTATTTTGAATGCGTGCATGAGGTGAAGCTGATCGTCGATCTGATCTACCAGGGCGGCCTCGATTACATGCGCTACAGCATCAGCAACACCGCCGAATACGGCGACCTGACCCGCGGCCCGCGCGTGGTGAATGCTGATACGAAAGCGGAGATGAAGAAGATTCTGGCCGAGATCACGTCGGGCCAGTTCGCCAGGGAATGGCGCGCCGAATACGAAGGCGGCATGAAGAATTTCAAGCGGCTGTATGAGGCGGATAACAGCCATCCGGTCGAGGTCATTGGAAGGAAATTGCGGAAGATGATGCCGTGGCTGAAGGCGAAGGAGCCGCCGAAGGGGTGAACTCTTGCGTGGCTGCCGGGGCTTTCGGTCACTGGGTGAAATGAGCGGATACGCGGATGAATTATTGTTTGAGCTTCAAGATCGAAGCCGAGCGCGACCTCAAACGATTATCTCCTGATATTGCCCGGCGTATTCTGCGGAAGATTGAGCGCCTGCGCAATGATCTTGCAGGCGACGTGAAACGCCTCGTGCATTACACGCCGGGATTTCGGCTGCGCGTAGCTGACTGGCGAGTGCTGTTCGAACTTGACGGTGATATGATCGTTATCTGGCGAGTAGTTCATCGCTCGGATGCGTACGAATGAAGGGCGGCTGACATGTTAAAAATCAAGCCAGAAATATGGACGCGCAACGGCGGAGAGCAGTTCGTTGTGCTGAGCATGCAGGATTTCGAAAAGGTTCAGGAACTCGTTGAAGACGCAGGTTTATCCCGCATTTTGCGCCGGGCCAAACGTAACAACGCCAAATCCCCGACGGCAACACTGGAACAGGTGAAGAGCCGTTTAGGCTTCACACGAAAGCGGCCGGTTGGATCAAAGTAATTGGGGCGAGAAGCTCGGAAACTCGTTATGCTCTCCCTCCGATTTCTAACCGCATACCGGGTTTTAATTCGTCCGAAAAGTTCGATAGCGCTGCTGTTTGTGGCGTTCGGCGCGCAACTCGCTGTAGCCCAGCAACCCGCTTCCCCAACCCAAATCGACCTCGCCAGCGGCCAATCGCTGCATGGAACGCTCGCCGATTCATCGTGGAAGATCGCCACGCGGCTGGGGGAATTGGACGTGCCTGTCGCATCAGTAACCGCGTTGAACTGCCAGCCGCCGCCGCATCTGGGGCAGACGGTCGTGACGCGGGATGGCGATGAACTGATCGGCCGCCTGGAGGAGGCGTCGCTCAAACTGGTGAGCGACGACGGCAAAAGCGCCGATGTTCCGATCGGGCAAATCATGCGGCTGAGGCAGACGCCGGCGGCTAGCGCGACGCAGCCTTCGCCGCCGAATACGGGGGCGCTTCTCTACGGCCTGCGCGGCGATTACCTCGCGGTTGATCCTCCGGCCAAAATCGAATTTCAGACGCGCTGGGGGCTTTTATCCCTTCGCCCCGAGCAGGTGTGGCAGATTGTCTTTTCCGCCAACGGGCAGGCGGCGCATCAGGTTTTTCTGAGCGACGGATCGACGCTGTCCGGCATGATGACGGCCGACGCTTTGTCGCTCAAGCCGCGGAATCTGCCGGGAGGAGAACTGCAAGCGCCGGTGGGCGAGATGGCCAAACTGGTATTGATGCCCACAACTCCGCCGGAGCAGGGCGCGAAGCTGACGTTGTGGGGCGGAGATGTGTTGCGCGGGTCGCTAACCGGAACGCTGAACCTGCAGACCAGTTACCAAAGCGCCGAGCTCAATTGCGATGAGATTGAGCGAATCAGCACAATCGCGGACTCGCCGAATAATGTGACCGTGACGCTGACGGGCAAGCCGTCGGTTCAGGGCGCGCCGGCCGACGCGAGCGTGAATTGCCAATTGAATTGCGGCCTGACCCTATCCGTCCCGGCGGCAATGATTGTCAGTTACAGCAAGAGCGGTGAATGAGCTCTCGCACAGGTATAAATGCGATCTAACCGCAGAGGCGCAGAGGACGCAGAGATGAAATCAGGGCCGAAATTCAAATAGGTTTATTTTTGGCTTCTCCCCGACCTCTGCGCCTCCGCGGTTGGATATTCTTCTTTACCGCCAATCACCCGCGGAATGGCGAGCGGCTTGGCGCACGGACCTTGCTGATAACCGCCCCATCGGACATCAGCCCGGCCGCGCGATCGGTCAGGGCGGGCGAATCCACTTCGGGCGATTCCACCGGAGCTGGAGAAGGGGGGCGAGCGGGGGCTTCTTCCGCCTTGGCCAGCGGCACCGGCTGACGGGCGGAATCCTCGTACAGTTTCAGCATCTGCGGCATTACGGCGTCGATGCTGTAGCGGTCGGCTATCAGTTTTTCAGCCGCGCGGCCCAGCGGCCTGTAGGCGGCGGGGTCTTGCAGCACTTTGGTCGCTTTATCGGCGAATTCGTGCGGATTGAAAAAATCGGCGAGCAGGCCATTTACGCCGTCGGTGATCATCTCCTTGACAGGGCTGGTCGATGACCCCAGAACCACCGCGCCGCAGCTCATGGCGTCAATCATGCTCCACGACAGCACAAACGGAGCGGTGAAATAAATGTGCAGGTCCGTCGCGGCCAAAAGCTGGGCGAGTTGGGTTTCGGGCAGCCAGCCGGTGAAATGGAAACGGGTGAGATCGTAACTGTCCTGGGCAAGCACCCAATCCTTGAACGATTTGTGCTCGCCGAGGTACGCCTCATCGCCGCCGTAGGCCATGCGTTCGCCGCCGACGACGAAAATCTCCACATCGCTCATGCGCCCCGCGATGAGCTTGGCGGCTTTCATGAACATGTCGAAGCCGCGCATGGATTCCATGCCGCGGGCGACGTAGGTGAGGATGCGCGAGGCGGGCGCGACCTGCACTCCCGCAATCGTGCGCGGCGAGCGTGAGCCGAGCGGCGGGCGGAGTTTTTCCTCGTGGCCGTGATAAATTTCGCGGTCGATGCCGTCGAAGATTGTGCGAAGTTTGGGCTGATATTGCCTCGGAAAACGGCTCTGCTGAAAGCGCGTGGGGCAGTAGCCGAGCTGGCAATTCTGCAGGTCGAGCAGAATCATCGCGTTGCGGCAGCGCGTGCGGAGGTACATGTGGGGGTCAAGCTGCCAGCCGAGGTCGCGGCGGAAATCCATGTCGCCGTCGGAATCGTGGGCGTGATAGTAGTACTCGAACAGATTCACCGTGGGCGTATGGGGATAAAGCTCGCGCAGGAAAAGCGTGCTGCCAAAGCCGCTGTGGCCGACGATGAGGTCGGGCTTCACATCGGGCCGGTTGCGCAGGGCTTCAAAGATGGCGTCGCAATGCCAGACGTTATTCTCGAAAGTGCGTGAGCAGAAATGCGTGTTGTTGGTAGCCCCGCCGGCGAGCTTGTACTCGATTCGCTCGATTCCATCGGCCGATTCCGGCGCGCCCTGGCTCACGAAGACGCAGCGCCACTTCTGTTGGGCGCATAGCCGCCTGGCGATGTGACCGAACTGAGCGGGGAAGCTCTGGTGAACGTATAGAACCTGCATGAATTTTCCGCGTGCTTGTTTACCGCATCGGGGCGGGGTTCTCAACCTGGCGCGATCGGCGAGGCAACGGTTCTTGGTTCGCGGGAAGAGGAATGAACGCTGAGGCACAGAGGCGCAGAGGTAGGAAAGACGAGAAAACCCGATTCAAAAAAATGGCAATTCAATTCAGCAATTGATTTGGGCTCTCTCCGCCTTTTCTTCCTCAGCGCCTCTGCGCCTCAGCGTTCATTCCTCTTCATTCACACCAGGAACTTCACGACTCCTCCATGTCCGTGACGACTTCCATCGGCGGTGGGGGGGCTTCGGGCGTCGGGCCGGATTCTTCCTGGAAGAGGCGTTGCTGTTCGAGGCGCTTGATGCGGCGCGCGCCGGCGCCGGCGAGTTGGACGGCGCCACCGCCTAAGACGGTTTCAAGTTCGGCGACCATTTCGGCGGCTGGTCTCACGTACCAGTTGCGGCCGAGTTGCATGACCACGTTGCGGCCGGCGTCGCTGTTGAGTTGCAGCCAGACTTCCGCGCCGCCGCGGTGTTTGGCCAGGACCGGCTTAATGCGGCCGACGATTTCCGGATCGCGCGGGGTGCGCGAGAGATCGAGTTTCACCGCGGTCGTCAGCCGCGCGGCGGCATCATCCAGGGGGATGACGTCATTGACCAACAGGCCGGGCTTCTCGCGGCGCTTGTCCACCTTTCCCTTGACGAAGACGATGGATTCGGCCGTCAGGGAGTCAGGGCTGCGCTTGAGAATCTCGGCCAGTGATTCGGCGAAAATGGTGGCGTCGATCTGGCCTTCAAGGTCTTCCAGGGTGAGGATGGCCATCTGCTGGCCGGCGGAGCGGCCGTTTTTCGTCACGCGCTTGCGCACCTGGCTGATCATCGCGCCGACGGTAACTTCCGTGCCTTCAGCCAGGGCGCCGACTTCGCGGCTGGAGGCTGTCGTGTAGCGGTCGATGTCGGCCTGCTTCTCGGCCAATGGGTGGCTGGTGATGTAAAAGCCGAGGAAATCCTTTTCGTATTTCAAAAGCTGGGCCTTGGGCATTTCCTCGGCGTCGGGGACGCCCAGCGTGATGCGCGTGGTGTCGGCGTCGCCGGAGCCGAACATATTCATCTGGCCGAGGCGGCGGTCTTCCTGGGCCTGGTGGCCCATTTCGACGGCTTTTTCCAATACGTTAAGCAACTGCTGGCGATTGGCCTTCATGGAGCTGAAAGCTCCGCATTTTACCAGCGAATCGATCGTGCTCTTGGTCACCTGGTGCAGATCGACGCGGTCGCAGAAATCGTAAAGACTGGGATAGACGCCGCGCGCCTGGCGCTGGGCGATGATGGCCTCGACGGCCTTTTGGCCGACGCCCTTCACCGCCATCAATCCGAATCGGATAACCCCGGTTTTTTCCTCGCGCTTGCGCTTGCCCGCAGCCTCCGTCACATAAATCGGCGTGAAATCCTTATCCGACGTGTTCACATCCGGCGGCAGGACTTTGATGCCGATCTTTCCATCCGGCATCGCCAGGCGTTTGCATTCATCGATGTAGTCGACGACTTTCGTCGTATCACCCATTTCATACGTCCGCAGCGCGGCCATGTAGTCCAGCGGATGGTACGTCTTCATGTACGCGGTCTGAAACGCGACGATGGCGTAGCGCGTGCTGTGCGATTTATTGAAGCCATAGCCGCCGAATTTGAGGATGAGCTCAAATAACTCCTGTGCCTGCTCGCGGCTGACGCCTTTGGCGACGGCGCCTTCGATGAAATTGGGTTTGTATTTGGCGATGACGTCAGTGGTCTTTTTGCTGATCGCTTTCACCAGCTTGTAAGCGGAGCTGAGTTCGATGCCGCCAAGCTGGTTGAAAA
>JBEKYH010000288.1:0-6734 GCA_049511115.1 Tepidisphaeraceae bacterium
GCTCTCGCGGCGAAGCCGCGCCTCACTGCCCCGCCCCCGGGGCAAATTTGATGTTGGCCAGCCGCCAGTGGCTCGGCGAAAGGGGGGACTTATCCGTCCATTGGATGACGGCCTGCGAGTTTACGCGGGCGGCGGTGGTTCCTTGGAGGTATCGGGACCAGACCCGATCGTCAGGGCTGATCAGCGGGACGCTTGCGGGAGAATTGTCACCCACCTGCACGCGCACATTGCGTATCTCGTACGGCCAATCCGTATTGTCCTGTTCCTCGAATTGAAAAATATACAGGCCGGGTTTTAGGAATGTGCCACGCAAGGTGGCCAGCACCGGCTGGTTTTGCCGGGTTGCGTCGATGGTGGCGGAATTCACCTGGAAAACATCCTTCATGCCGTACAGGTCGGCGTAGGCGCCGGTGGCGTCGAACAGGCCGGGGTGGACTTCAACGGGCTTGGGGACCGACGCTATCGCGGCTTCGACGCGCGCGGTCTGCAGCAGGAAGCGGGCGGTGAAGGCGACGGTAGCGAGGATGACCAGTTCCGAGACGACGCCCAGGGCGATCGTCAATGTTCCGGGGCGACGCGAAGGGGTCTTGAAAAAGGCGACGGCGCCGATGCAAACGCCGGCGACAAAACCGCCGATGTGAGCGGCGTTGTCGATCACGCTCCGCGCGGAAAAGCCCATGAGGCAGATCAGCACGACGTTGGCGAGCATGAGGCCGAAGAACCCTTCCGGCAGCACGGCGCGGCGGCGGTAGCCCATGACGGCGAGGTAGCCGATGAGGCCCATCAATCCGCCGGACGCGCCGACGGATGTGCCGCGCGTGAAGTAGACGCTGGCGACGCTGCCGGCGAGGGCGGAAAGGATGAATACGAGCGGCAAATGCAGCGAGCGGGCGTGGGCTTCGACCCAGCGGCCCAGGACAACCAGGGCAAATAGATTCACGCCCAGGTGCAGAATGCCGCCGTGGAGAAAGACGCAGGTCAACATTCGCCAGGATTGGCCGGGAGGCAGGGGCTTGATGAGGCCGGCGAGTTCGATGCTGTTATTCAAGCCGACGCGCCATTGGCAGAAAGCGACGGCGAGAATGCACGCGGCCAACAGCCAGGTGGCGCCGAGTTTTTTGCGTTTGAGCCAGGCTTCGTAGCGCGCAGCGCGGCCCTGGGCGACCATGTCGCGCACGGTAAACGTGCGCAGGACCTGGGCGCTGCGCGCGTATTGGCCGGCGGGAATGACGCCAAAGGCGATGGCCAACATGATCGCAAGTGACTCAACCTGTTTGACGGGTTGGCCTTCGTGAACGGCAGTGAGGATCACGCCCGCCGCGATGGCGGCGCCGATCAGGCCCCAGCGGACGGCGCCGAAGGTCATCTTGCGAATAAGGCGGGTTTTGACGACATCAAATAATTCAGGGGCTTCGACAGGGGGAATCAGGCGCGGGGAGTCGGGCGTCCAGATCAGCGGCAGGCGGCCGAAGCCGGCGGCGATTTTGGCGCGAAGTTCGTCGAGGGTACAGGGTTGGGGCGTGCGCCCCTTGAGGATGCCGTAGGGCCCCGCGGGCGGTTTGAGGGGAAAGAGGCCGGGGGATTCCCAGGGGACGCGCTGGCGGCGCGGCGGGGGAAAAACAGGCGCGGCGGCTAAAGGGGCGATGGGGGACGATTGATTTACGGCAGGATCGGTCACGGAGAAATCTTATACATGAAGGGGAGGGTTTGCGCGGAGATGGGAAAGCGGGTGCACCTTCCAGGCACACAACCTCCTTCGCCCGCTCCGGGGCGAGGAATTCGATGCTGGTTTCCACGAGTTGCGCTGTGCTTCACTCGTGGCTACAGTCCTGCGCCCCTCTGGGGCTGAGGAAGAATTTTCGACAGCCTCCCTGCGCTGCCTACGCCGATTCCTTGCGGCGTTCGGGTTTGATCTCGAACAGGCTTTGCCGGCCTTCGACGATGTCCTCGCTGATGATGTAACGGCCGCCCTGGCCCTGGTCGGGGAGGCGGTACATCAAATCGAGCATGATTTCTTCGCAGACAGCGCGGAGGGCGCGAGCGCCGGTGTCGCGCTTGAGGGCGCGCTCGGCGATCAACTCCATGGCGCGATGGGTGAATTCCACCTCGCAGCCTTCCATGCGGAAAAACTTCTGGTACTGCTTGACCAGGGCGTTCTTCGGCTCAGTGAGGATGTTGATGAGGGTTTTCACATCCAGCGGCTCCAGCGTGGCCGTCACCGGGAGGCGGCCGACGAATTCGGGGATCATGCCGAACTCTACCAGGTCCTCCGGCTGCACCTGCGAAAGGATTTCCGCACGGTCGTGGGCGGTTTCACCGGGGGCGTTTTCGCTGTTAAAGCCGATCTGGCGCTTGCCCAGGCGCTTGCGGATGATGTCTTCGAGGCCGACGAACGTGCCGCCGCAGATGAAGAGAATCTGGCCGGTGTCCATCTGGATGTACTGCTGCTCGGGATGCTTGCGGCCGCCCTGGGGGGGGATGTTGGCGATGGTGCCTTCGAGCATTTTCAACAGGGCCTGCTGGACGCCCTCGCCGGAGACATCGCGGGTGATGGAGACGTTGTTCTGGGTCTTGCCGATCTTGTCGATTTCGTCAATGTAGACGATGCCGCGCTGGGCGGATTCCAGGTCGTAGTCGGCGTTCTGGAGGAGCTTGAGGAGGATGTTCTCGACGTCTTCGCCGACGTAGCCGGCCTCGGTGAGGGTAGTGGCGTCGCCGATGGCGAAGGGGACGTTGAGGATGCGGGCCAGGGTTTTGGCCAGGAGTGTCTTGCCGCTGCCGGTCGGGCCGATCAGGAGGACGTTGCTCTTGTCGATTTCGATGTCGTTAACCAGCGGCGCGGCGACCCCTTCCGCGGCGGCGGGCGATTCGGTCGTGGTCAGGCGCTTGTAGTGGTTATGGACGGCGACGGCCAGGGCCTTTTTGGCGTACTGCTGGCCGATGACGTACTGATCCAAAAACTCCTTGATCTGGCGCGGGCTGGGGATGCTGCTGAAGAGCGGCTGGCTGCTGGTGAGCTTGCGCTTTTCCTGGCGGATGATGTTGTGAGCGAGATCGACGCAGTTGGCGCAGATGTAAACGTCGCTGGGGCCTTCGACCATGGGGCCTACATCGCGTGAGGACTTGCTGCAAAAGCTACAGGTCGTGATGCGCCGGCCGCGGAAGCCGCCGCCACCGCCGGGAGGCGGAGGTGGCGGATTGTTGGGAGGTCCGGGGTTGCCAGGACCTCCGCCGTTGCCGGTGCGAGTGGGATTGGCCATCGGATTTGCTTTCCTCACGCGGGCGGAGCTAACCGCCGAACAGGTGGACACTTCCAAGTGGTGACGGCCGCACGGAAAGGCCCTCACCCTGCTTATCGAACATTAACCCGGTCGAACTTGATCGGGTATTGCGAGCGGGTACCTTCGCTAACGGGAAGGAATCACTCTTCACATGTTATTCTACGGGAGAACAGGGTCAAAAGGAAAAGATAAATTGGTGGAACGAGTAGACGATAATGTTTGGCCACTTACCGGACGGGAGGGAAGAGGTGTGCGTGGCGAGGGATGGGCTTTTGGTGCGCGGGGGGGAGGAATAAACGCTGAGGCACCGAGGCGTTGAGGTAGGAAAGAAGAGGAATTTGAACTCCAACGAAGTTAGTCGGCGTCCGGAGGCGGCTGGATTGGAGGTTGTCGGGGGGGACGCGGTTTCGCCGGCGACTTGGCGTTGGCGGGGTTGGGGGCGGCGAACTGGGCTTTGAGGGCTTGGGTGACCAGGGCTTTGGCCCGCTTATATTCTTCCTCGGACATCTTTCCTTCTTTGTGGAGCTTACGAAGTTGCTCCGGTGAGAAGCCCATTGAGCTGCCGCCGCTGTCGGAGCGGGACCAGCGGCGGAGCCAGAAGGCGCCGGCCATCAGGACGATGACGCCGACAAACAGGTAAAGGCAGACGACGAAAATCTGGCCGATCTGGTCGGTGCCCTCCGTCTGGGCCAGGATTATCGCCAAGGCAGGGCCGCCCATCACCAAATCTCCCAAGTTCCTTACCCCTCCCCTACCAAGCTTAAAGCTGGGTAAGGGTTCTATTAACATCGTATACTGTAAATAATTAGTTTGACATTCAACAGACAAAAGCATTATACCAGATGCTTGGTCGTACCCTCAGGCGTCGCAAAAATGCCAGTACCCGACCCAAACACGACGAGTTTTCCGGCCACACAGGACTCGGAAATCGCCAAGATGATCCTCGATCTGGGGCTGGCGACCCACACCGAAGTCCAATTCTGTAAAGAGCAGCAAAAGCACGGATCTGATCCGAACATGCGCAGCATCGCGGATTTGCTGGTCGAGCATAATTTCATCACCATCAATCAAGCCAAGCGCCTGCGCCAGCAGGTGGTCGACCGTCGCAAGAGTTACATCCCCGGCTATGAGATCATTGAAAAGCTCGGCAAGGGGGCCATGGGCACCGTCTATAAGGCGCGGCAGCTTTCCCTGGACCGGATCGTCGCTCTCAAAGTCCTGCTGAAAAAGATGGGGCAAAGCGCCGATTTCGTGGACCGGTTTTACAAAGAGGGGAAGGCGGCGGCGCGGCTTTCACACCCCAACATGGTGCAGGCCATTGACGTGGGCTCGACGCCAGACGGTCAGCACTATTTTGTGATGGAGTACATCGAGGGGAAGAGCCTGGGCGACTTCATGGCCGACGGGCGCAGTTTTTCTGAAGCCGAAGCGCTGGACATCATGATCCAGGTGGGCGAGGCGCTGGCGCAGGCGCACGCGCGCGGGCTGATCCACCGCGACGTGAAGCCAAAGAACATCATGCTGACGCCTCAGGGAATCGCCAAGCTGACCGACCTGGGTTTGGCGCGCGATATTGATGATAAAGTGGCGGCGCAGAGCGAAGCGGGCAAGGCATACGGGACGCCGTATTACATCAGTCCCGAGCAGATTCGCGGCGACGTGGACATCGACTTCCGGGCCGATATTTATTCGCTGGGGGCCACATTTTATCACATCGTTACGGGGCGGCCGCCGTTCGAGGGGGACAGCCCGGCGACCGTGATGCACAAGCATCTCAGAGCTGACCTTGTGCCGGCCGACCATGTGAATACGGCCCTTTCCACCGGCGTCGGCGAGATCATCGACGTCGCGATGGCCAAGCGCCGGGAAGAGCGCTATGGGTCAATGGCCAAGATGGTTGAGGATTTGAAAGCGGTTCGGGAGAATAAGCCGCCGATTCACGCGCACCGGGCGGTGGACCTGGATTCACTGGCCAAAATCGAAGAGACGGGGAAGACGGTGGATATCATCCCGCCGCCGGCGGCGCATGCGGACCTGTGGCAGTCGCCGGTGGTGATATGGCTGGCGGCGGCGGTGGGCGCGTCGATGCTGATCAACGTGATTATGCTGGTGGTGCTCCTGACCAAGAAATAGGCGGGCTCTCCTAAGCGGGCGTTATTCTTCTCCTCCCATCCAATTGACTCTATGGGCAAATCACTCGCATTCATCGGCTTGGGGATCATGGGCCGATCCATGGCGGCGCGACTGATGGAGGGGGGGAATTCCCTCACCGTTTTCACGCGCACGCGATCGACGGCGGCGGCGCTGATGGAACGCGGGGCGCGCTGGGCGGATTCGCCCGCCGAAGCGGCGCACGGGGCGGAGATGGTTTTTATCTGCGTCACGGACACGCCGGATGTGGTGGCCGTGATTGAAGGGGAAAAGGGAATTCTTTCGGCGGCGCGATCGGGGTTGATTGTCGTGGATCATTCGACGATCTCCCCCGCGGCGACGCGCGAGATGGCGGGGAAACTTGCGGAGAAGGGAACGGTGCTGCTCGACGCGCCGGTCAGCGGCGGGGATGTCGGGGCGAAGCAGGGGACCCTATCGATCATGGTGGGCGGCGAAACGAGCGCTTTCGACGTGGCGCTTCCATTATTCAAACTGATGGGAAAGACGATCACCCATTGCGGCGGGAGCGGGACGGGGCAGTTGACCAAACTCGTGAATCAGATTCTGGTGTCGGTGACCAACCTGGCGGTTTGCGAGGCGATGGTCTTCGCTCTGCAAAACGGCTTGGATTTGGCCAAGACGCTGGCGGCCGTTGGCGGGGGCGCGGCGGGAAGCTGGCAACTGGCGAACCTGGGGCCGAAGATGATGGATGGGGATTTCCGGCCGGGGTTTATGATTGATCTCCAGCAGAAAGATTTGCGGCTGGTTTTGCAGGCGGCGGGGCAGGCCAAGACGCCGGCCCTGGCGGCGAGCCTCGTGCACCAGCTCTTTGCGGCAGCGCAGGCGGATGGCCGCGGCAGGGAAGGGACGCAGGCGCTGTTTACGGTGTTGCAGAAGATGGCCGGGGCCGGTGGCAAGTGAGCGGGATGGGAGCGACCCTGGGCGCGTCGCTCATTCCTTGTGTAGGCGCGGTACTTCTCCCCCTCTCCATGTACTCAGGGAGAGGGACGGAGTGAGGGTCGCTTTTGAGTTGCCAAAGCTACTTGCAAATGGGGCGAAGAAGAACCCTCACCCTAACCCTCTCCCTGAGTACATGGAGAGGGGACCAGAAGCCAAGAGCGTGCGCCGGACCAAGCGGAGGCGATGCGGGTTTGACGGCTCGATCTATACGGTTATCATTCGTAGCCCATGAATGACCACATCGGGGCGGTGCCGCGGCGCGAACGGTTTTTCATCGCCATCTCACTTTTGGCCATGCTCACGGCAGGTTGCGCGCAGGACAGCCCGCCGGTGGCGGTGCAT
>JBEKYH010000289.1:0-8590 GCA_049511115.1 Tepidisphaeraceae bacterium
CCTCGTTGAAATTAAAGATCGACCGATTGGTATTCTCGTACGGATCGATCTTGTTGGGGCCGGACGCGCAGCCGGCCAGTAAGTTCATGGCGCACAGGCAGCAGATTGTCACGCAACACCGAAGCATAGAAAATCTTCTCTATTTTGTTTCCTGCGCGTTTTTATCGCGGAGGAGCTTGAGCAACTGTTCGATCCCGCCGTTGGACATGATCTCCTGAAACTGCGACCGGAAATTAGCCACCAGGCTTACGCCATCGACGGTTACATCGATGACTTTCCATTGATTGTCCTTCTGCCGAAGCCGGTAATCGACCTTGATGACCTCTGGTTTGTTATCCGTCTGCTGATTGCCGACGATTTTGGTTTGGACCGTCCAGTCGCCGTTGGACTCCTTGCGGTCGGCGGCCACGCTTAATACTTCATTGTCATAGTTGTCGGTCGTATGGGCGTAGGTGGCCGCCAGATGCTTCTGGAATTCCTGGACAAATTCGGCCTGTTTTTCGGGGGAGAGCCCGCGCCAGTTCTGGGCGAGGGTCAGGCGGGAAAGGGTCTGGAAGTCGATGTTCGCATAGGCGATTTGACGGACCGCCTCGCTGCGCTGGGATGCGTTGAGTTGGGGGTTGTGCAGGATCACCGTTACGTCGGCGAGAACCGCCTCGATTAAGGCGCGCGCGGTTGTCGCGGGGACGGCGGAGTTGGCGGGGGCATCCGGCGCCGGTGCGGTTGTCGGGTCTGCCGACAGGGGGCTATGGGCCAATACAATAAGCCCCAGCGCCAGCACTATTCCGGCAAATCTCAAAAACCCGATTCTCATTACTTAATATCTCCCGGCTGCGTTTTGGCTCCGCCCTTAGTGGCGCCATATAAAAACTGGCCGATCAATCGTTCCAGGATGACGGCCGATTCCGTGAAGGTGATCTTGTCGCCGCTCTTGAGTATCGTCTCATCGCCGCCAGGCTGCAATTCGATATACCGATCGCCCAGAACGCCGCTGGTAACAATCGACGCCGACGTATCGGTTGGCAGTTGCAGTGACGATTGCAGGTTCATGTCGATCCTGGCGCGAAAGTTCGATTCCAGGGAGATATCGGAGACTTCACCCACGCGAACGCCGGCGATGACAACCGGGGCGCGAAGCGTCAAGCCGCCGGTTTCATCGAAGTCGGCCGACAGTTGCAATCCGCCGTGGTCGTGCAAGGTCAAACCGCCGATGCTGAGAGACAGGTAGGCCAGCGCCGCCAATCCAGCCAGTACAAACACGCCAACCGCCGAATCGCGTACCGATGCTCGATCCATAGTCTAAATTCCCCACAAGGCTGTGATCACATAATCCAGCAACAACACCGATACCGAGGCGATGACCACCGTCGATGTCGTGGCCGCGCTGACGCCCTCGGAGGTCGGCCGGCTCGTATAGCCGCGGTACGTTGCGATAATAGCCACCAAAGCCCCGAAGGCGACTGATTTTACGAAACTGCCGGCGATGTCGTTGCCGAATTCGACATTGGCCCGGAGGCTGGCCAGATAACTGCCGGGATCACCGTGCATCAGGCCGACGCCGGAGATATAGCCGCCGGCCAGTCCGCAGACGATAAACAGCGCGGTCAACAGCGGCATGGCCGCCAACATCGCCGCGGCCTTGGGGCCGGCGACAAAGTCGATGGGATTGATCGACAACATGCGAAGGCCGTCGAGTTGTTCAGTGGCCACCATGCTGGCGATCTCGGCGGCCACGGACGAGGCGGCACGCCCGATCACCAGCAGCGCGGCCAATACCGGGCCAAGCTCGCGGATCAGGGACAATCCCACGACGGCGCCGAGCGAACGTTGGGCGCCGAACCGTACCAGGGTGGTGTACCCTTGGAGTCCCAACACCATGCCGACGGCCAAGCCGCTGATGCAGATGATGATCAGCGACAGAACGCCGATTTTGTACAACTCACGCATAAAGGCCGGTACGCGCAACGGCGGCCGGATCGCGTGCGCCGCCATGGCCAGGGCGAACACGGCCATCCCGCCAAGGTGTTGAACCGCTTTGGCCGACCGGTTGCCCAATGCTGAGACCTGGTTACCCATTCACTGCAAGCCTTCGTTCAAGAATTCGACCACCTGCGGGTCGGTATTTTGCCGCAATTCGTCGGGCGATCCGTGGATGGTCTGTTTGCCCATGAGCAGAAGTATGCGGTCGGCCATGCGCATTGTCGATGGAATATGATGCGATACAAGGACGAGGGTCATGCCGGATTCACGATTGATTCCGGTCAGCAGCGCTTCGATTCGCTTGATCGATACGGGATCGAGCCCGGAAAACGGCTCATCGCACAGCAAGATACTGGGCTTGCGTATCATCGCCCGGGCCAGTGCGACGCGCCGAAGCATCCCGCCGGACAACTCGCGCGGAAACAAGCCGTCGGCATCGGCCACGGCGACGGCCTTGAGGCTGGCGTGGACTTCATTGGCGATCTCCTTGGGGGATTTGTTGTTTTGCTCGCGCAGCGGCAGAGCCAGGTTATCGAACACGGTGTACGAATCCAGCAGCGCCCCGCCCTGAAAGAGCATGCCGAGCTTGCGGCGGACGTCGTATAGCTTTCGTTCCGATAGCGACGTAACGTTCTGGCCATCGACCAGGATGCTGCCGGCGCGCGGACGGATCAATCCGCCGATGAGGCGAAGGATGGTGCTTTTGCCGGATCCGCTGCCGCCGAGAATTACCGAGATTCGCCCGCGGGGAAAGACGCAGGAGAGCCCCTCAAAGACGCGGCGGGCGCCGAATTGCATGGTCACCTGGTCGAACACGACGTGCGGCTCGGCGGTGGCGGAAATTGGGGCGGAAATGGGGGCGGCAGGGGCGTCAGCCGGGTGCGGAATTGATTTCTGGGCTTGATCGGCGCCCGTTGCGAAGTTGCCCAACACGCCTCCGATAGATCAACCGCCGCATTTTGCGGCATCAGACTGATTCAGGTGGCGCAATGGAACATCCGTGCGGGGATGTGTCAATGGGATCGGCGATGACAGGGGATCGGCGATGACATGGGATTGGTGGGTGTGACGCTGAATTGTGGCGAAAGGCGAAGAACCCTCACCCCAGCCCTCTCCCTGAGTACATGGAGAGGGGGTAAAGGGCAGTGTCGCCACAAAGAGGAGTTACACCCGGATCGGTGATGCGCCGCTCACGCGGGCGCCTTCGGCGAGTTTGCCGACACAACCTTGATGACCTGATACGCCGCCGGCGTGGCGCCGATGTTCTTGAAGGTGCGCTTGTCGTTGGGGGCGCAGTAGAACAGCGAACCTGCGTTCAGCCGGCAGGAGACGCCGTTGACCGAAGCCTCGAGAGTGCCGGTTTTGAGGATGAAGAGTTCGTCGCCGGAATCGACCATGTCCGAGCGGGTGGTTTGGTTGGCGTTGAGCGTGGTGATGTGGCTGGAGAGGTTTAGGAAAGTGAGGGTAGGGGAGTTGACGACGTTGATGGTCGAGCCGGTGGGGGTGGCCGTGGCCGGTTGGCTCTGGCAGTCGATGACCGAGGAGGGGAGTTTGCCGGGGACGGCCTGCTCGGAAGCGGGCGTGTTGGGGGTGGTGTGGACGAGGTCGGTGTAGAAATTAATGACGTAATACGTGGCCGGCCCGTCGCCGACATTTTTGAGGTTATGCGGATCGTGCGAGGCGAAGAAGATCAAGAACCCCGGCCCGGCCGGATGATGAATGCCGTTGATGGAGACATCGACGTTGCCTTCCTTAATGAGAAGCATTTCCTCCCAGGGGTGGTGGTGCACAGCGTGTGACACCATGCCGGGGCGGAGGGTGGTGATGTGAACCTCGAATTTTTCCAGGGTCGGCGTGGGGTTGTCGAAGACGGAGCGCTGCTGGCCGATGGGCGTCGTTCGGACGGCGAGGGCGTCCCAATCGATAAAGGTGGTGCCGAGCACGTTTTTGTGGGAGGGGGGCGAATATGAGACGGAGACGGGGGGGACTGAGGGCAGGGAGATGGCGGGTTGAGTGGCCTGGGCGAAAGCCGAGGTTGTAAGGAAAAGGAGGGCGCCGAGACTGCAGAGTGCGCTGCGGGTTGGTTTGGTGGAAAACATGTTATGGCTCCTAAATGGGTACTATTGGCGCGGCTTCAGTTGTGTTGAAATGGAATCCGCCGGAGGGAGTGTACGGTAGGACGGCGGTTTCATCCAAGCCCAGACCTCCCGGAACTGACGGCCCGGAACGCACAGGGTGCCATCCGAATGGCTCATTCGATGGGGAAAAGGTTCGGGGCCGCGGCCACTTTGCGATTATTTCGTAGGTTGCGTTTGCTTCGATTGAATGCTAGGATAGCTTGAACGATGACAACGCTGGGCACAATTTCACACTCGCTGGCCCCGAGCGAAGCCGACGCGCGGCTGGCTGAGGCGTCAAGCCGCCAGCTTGCCAGGCTGATGCGTAAGGGCGCGCGGAAGAGAAATTTGCAGATCCGCATCAAGGCCGAGGGCGGCGGGGACGAAATGATTGCCATTCCGGATACCGCATTTCGGCTGCTGGCGGATATGCTAAGGGAGATGGGAAAGGGGAATGGGATGGCGCTGATTCCCATTCATGCGGAAGTCACCACGCAACAGGCGGCCGACTTGTTAAATGTATCGCGCCCGTTTCTGATTGAGCAACTCGAAAAGGGGGCCATTCCGTTCCGCAAGGTCGGATCACACAGGCGGATTTTCTTTCGGGATGTGATGGATTACAAGCAGCGCATGGATCGCAGTCGCCTGAAGGCGCTCGGTGAGCTTTCCAGCATCGATCAGGAACTGGACTTGGGCTATTAAGCGTGAGGGTTTGCCTTGCTGCCAAGCGGCAGCGGCAGAGTTTGAAGAATCCCCCGAAGACAGTTGACGAATACCTCACCGCGCTGGAGCGGCAGTCGCTACCCAAAACGGTCGCGGCTCTGCGGGTGCACGTCGATTTGATTTGATTCCTCGAAACCTCAAAACTGCACCCACTTTATCGCACCCATCGTCGCCGTTAGAATCCGCCGTTATGGAATACCGCATTTTGGGCAAGACGGGCCTTAAGGTCACGGCACTGAGTTTTGGGGCGAGTTCGCTGGGTGGCGCGTTTCGGGATGTCGAGGAAGGGGAGGGGATACGGGCGGTGCATGTTTCGCTCGATCTGGGGATTAATTTTATCGATGTGTCGCCGTTTTATGGGCTGACCAAGGCGGAAACCGTCCTGGGGAAGGCCCTTAAAGGCATCCCGCGCGATAAATACATACTGGAGACCAAGTGCGGGCGGTATGGGCAGGCGGAGTTTGATTTCTCGGCCAAGCGCGTGACCGCCAGCGTGGAAGAGAGTCTGGGGCGATTGGGAGTTGAATACATTGATATCCTGCTCTGCCACGACATTGAGTTTGTCGATCTGGAGCAGATCATTACCGAGACGATTCCGGCCCTGCGCAAAGTGCAGAAGGCCGGCAAGATCGGGCATATCGGGATTTCCGGGTTGCCGCTCAAAATCTTCAAGACGGTGCCCGATCGCGTGGAGATCGACGCGCTGCTTTCTTATTGCCATTATGAACTGAACGACAATTCGCTGGCCGACATGATCCCGTATTTCCAGGGGAAGGGGATTGGCATCGTCAACGCCTCGCCGCTGGGGATGGGATTGCTCTCCAATCGCGGCACGCCCGATTGGCATCCAGCCCCTGCGAAGGTCAAAGAGGTTTGTGCGAAGGCGGCGGCCCATTGCAAAGCCAAGGGGGCGAATATCGAAAAGTTGGCGCTGCAGTACGCGATCTCCGATCCGCGGATCGCGACAACGCTGGTCGGCTCAGGCAGTTCGGAGAATATGCGGCGGAATATTGCCTGGGCGAACGAGCCGATTGACAAGCAATTACTCGCGGAAACGCTTGACATTCTCAAGCCAATCCACAATGTAACCTGGACGAGCGGAAGGCCGGAAAACAATTAAAACAAGATTTAAACCGCAGAGGCGCGGAGGACGCAGAGAAGAAAAAGGACTGAGGACTGAGGGCCGAGGACTGAGAGAGGGAAAATGCGTTGAAGTTTGGAATTGGCAATCCTCTGCGTCTTGTGCGCCTCTGCGGTGAGTCTGAATTATTCCGGGAAAAACAGTGAAGACGATCGTACTGCAAGAGCCGGGGCAATTGCGCCTCACGGAGACCCAGCCGCCACATGCTCCGCCGCCGGGAAGCGCGGTGGTGCGCGTGCATCGGGTGGGGATCTGCGGCACGGATTGGCATGCCTATCACGGACGCCAGCCGTTCTTTTCTTATCCTCGCATCATCGGGCATGAACTCGGCGTCGAGATCGAGGCGGTGAATGATCCGGAGAAGGCCAGCAAGCTTGCCGTGGGCGACCGTTGCTGCGTGGAGCCTTACCTGAATTGCGGCAAATGCATTGCCTGCCGCCGGGGTCATCAGAATTGCTGCATGAATTTGCAGGTGATGGGCGTGCACGTTGATGGCGGGATGCGCGAGCGGTTTGTGGTGCCGCTGGCGAAATTGCATCGATCGGCCAAACTGAGCATGGAGCAGCTTGCCCTGGTCGAAACCCTGGGGATTGGCTGCCACGCCGTCGATCGCGGCCGGCCAGAGGCGGGAGAAACGGCACTGGTGATTGGGGCCGGGCCGATTGGGCTGTCGGTGATTCCATTTTTGCAGGCCGCGGGCGTGAAGGTTCTGGTGACGGACGTGAGCGCTTCGCGATTGGAATTCTGCCAGGCGGCGATGAGGGTGTTTGTGGGCCTCTTCCAAGGCGACGTGACCTTTGTTGATCCCCAGTTTCATCGCCGCGAGGTCACGCTTTTGGCTTCCAGGAATTCGCTCCCGCGCGACTTTGAGCGGATCATCAAACTCGTCGAGGATGGGGCGATTGACACGGGACCGTGGATCACGCACCGCGCCGGCTGCGAGGAATTAATTAAGGAAATCCCCCGATGGCTTTCGCCTGACGCAAGGGTCATAAAAGCGATTGTGGAGTTTTAGCGTAATTTCAAGAGAAGAGGAACGAATCATGTCTAGTTCACACGACTCATTTACGCCGGTCCCGCTGGGACTGGCCCCCAGTTTCGGATTCGGCGATCGCATCGGTCTGGCCACGCCGGGCCATGCGGCGTCGCTCATTCAGGCCGGCAAAGGCATCCTGCCGATTTTCGCGCAGCAATCCATTCGCGAAATGACGCGAACGCAGCGCACGCCGAGACAGGTGATGGACGCCGCGACGCAAGGCGTTCGCGCGTCGGGATATCACGGTCCCGTCGGGGCGGATGCGGATCACCTCAAGACACCGGAGGATATTGATCGCACGGCGGAAGTCGGATTTGTGTTCTTCACGATTGACCCGTCGGGTCAGGTAGACGCGCAGGCGGACAGCTACAGCGCCGCCGACCTGGCCGAGAAGTTCAAACTCGTGGCGAACGAAACGCCTTGGGTGAAGCAGTATCAGGGGAAGGACATTTCCCTCAGCACCGGCGCCAAGATTCATTTTGACCAGGCGGTCTGCCAGAAAGCGGCGGTGAAATACGGCAAGGCGATTAATCTCACGGTGAGCCTCGCCGGACACATCGAAAAAGTCTCGCGCAAGCTCGGCCGCGGGTTTGAGATCGAATTGAGCGTCGACGAAACGCCGCAACCGACGACACTGGCCGAGCATTACATCATTGCCGACCAGTTGCGCGCGGCGGGTGTGAAGATCGTGAGCCTTGCCCCCCGCTTCATCGGCGATTTTGAGAAGGGCGTGGATTACAAGGGAGATGTGGCGGCGTTTGAGAAATCGCTCGGTGATCACGCGGCGATTGCCAAGGCGCTTGGGCCGTATAAGCTCAGCCTTCACTCCGGCTCCGACAAAATCTCCATTTATCCGTCATTGGCCCGCGCCACCCAGGGATTGTTCCACGTCAAGACGGCGGGCACGAGTTACCTCGAAGCCATCCGCGTCGTCGCTCGCAAGGATGTGCCGCTCTTCCGCCGGATCATCGACTTTGCCCGCACGCGCTACGACACCGACAAGGCGACCTATCACGTCTCCGCCACCAATGAGGCGGTTCCGCCGCAGACGGCGATCACCAATGCGAAGGATTTGGAACATGCCTATCTGGGCTTGTGGGAGCGCACACCCAAGGGCAAGGGCCTGAGCGATCCCGGCCGGCAGATATTGCACTGCACCTTTGGCTCAACGCTGACGCATCCGGAGTTTGGTCCCGCGGTGCGCGGCGTGCTTGAGGCCAATCGTGACACGTATAAGGAGGTCCTGGTCACGCATTTCGCCAAGCACCTGGAGGCGCTCAAGGCGGGAATGTGAATGACTCAGGCGGATGCCTTCCGGAGGGATTCTTTCGGCCGGAAGGGAGAAAATTTTCATCTACGATAATTAACGAGGAAGATGAGTCCATGCGAGTGCTACTGACCACCACGAGTTTTCAAGACACCCCCGGCGAACATCACAAGCTGCTGGATGGGAGCGGGTTTGAAATCGTCCGCGCCCGCGGGCCGCTGAGTGAAAAACAGATGCTGGATCTGATCGGCAAGGGCGGATTTGACGGCCTTCTGAATGGGGATGACCAGATTACCGCCAAGGTGATCGACGCCGCCCTTCCGCGG
>JBEKYH010000290.1:0-6724 GCA_049511115.1 Tepidisphaeraceae bacterium
CGGGAAAGAGGCGCTTTCCCAGGTCCTCAAACGAAGCCGAGAACGTGGTGCGGGCGCAGTCGGCATTACCGACCACCAGGCCGCCTTCCTGGATGAAAAGGCGGAGTTTGGCTTCCTGCGCGGCTGTGAAGGTGAGTGGCTGGGCGCCGGCGATAAAGAGGATGGGAGCATCTTGCAGGTCCTCGATTGGGCCATCGAGGGTGGCGGTTTGCCAATTGAGATCAAGCTCGGTCTGGTTGGAGAGCCATTGGGTGACATTGGCCACATCGCGCGGGCGCTGGTCCCAGACGGACGGGTCGCCGTAATCGAGTTTGCTCATTACCACGGGCGCGCGGCCGCGGCTGAGAAAAAGCATCGCGAAGCAGGTGTCGGGAATACTCAGGGGATTGTGCGAAAACCCCTGGCCGCGGAATCCACCGCCGGTATCGATCGCGCCCCATGAGCCGTCGGCGTTCTGATGTTTGATCAAATAGTCGGCGCCCTGCGCGAACCAGTCGAGGTTTTTGAAATAGCGCTGGCCGCTGGCGGCGCCGATGCGCTCCAGACCGTAGAGCGTGTAACAATCGGTGGTGGGATTTCCATCGAGGTCGTCAAAATGCTCGGAGATATAGGCCATGCCGTTGTCGATGGCCGTGTCGTCGAAATAACCCTGGCATTCCAGGCCCGCTTCGCGCTGGAGATAATTCTGCGTGATGTAAAGCGTCGCTACGCCGGCGGCCGTCATGCTGAGGCGCGGGCCGGCCATCTCTCCCATCCCCTGCGTGGTGTAAGGCCAGGCTCCCGACGGAAGCTGCGCCGCACGCCAGGCCTGGTCGATATCCTGCCAATACCCCTGGGGGACCATCGCCCCGTTGGGATAACAGGCGCGGTCGCAGGCCCAGACACCCAAGACAGCCATCTGGCCGTTGCTCAAATCCCACCAGTTCTGCTGGACCGGGAATGCCTGCATATCGGTGACATAATTGTAGAACCCCCGGCCGGGTCCCTGGGTGATCATGGAATCTGTCAGCGCCTGCGCATCGGCGTAGGCGCGGCGGCGGATGTCGGGCGTCTGGGTGAGCATCGCCCAGACCTGGCAGCGCATGGCCATGGCATACGTCCCGACGAGGTGCGCGCTTTTCAAAAACGCGATGGCGCGGGTGAGCTTGGGATCGACCGGACGGTCGCCCGAGGCAAGCAGGGCGTAGGTGGCGATGCCAGTGAGGCCGCCCCATTGAGCGCCGTCGGTGCTGCCGCGCGCCGAGCCGCCGCCCCGGCCGCGCCCGCCGCCAAGTGCGCCGGCGCCGCCGCGGCCCAACTGCGGGGCGGAGGCTTCTTCCCATGTTCCTGTGGAGTATTGCCGGTGGTAGAGGAAGGATTTGCCTTTTTCGATGGCCTGGTCGATTTGCTCCTGCGTGGCGGCAGGGGCGCGTGGGGAGGCGGCTGTTATCGCGGATAGAAAGAGAACAAACAACGACGTTCGGTTCACGAATTGCCCCAGCGCGTAAGTTTGAAGGCCGTTAGGAAACGTGTCAGTCGGGTGAGATACAGGACAAAATTGTGCTGCCGCAAGATTTGGCGGGGCTGCAAGTCGTGCGCCGAACCCCCTCCCCAGCCCTCCCCCCGGCGTACCGGGGGCGGGAGAATAGTTCGTGAGGGGGTTGCTTCGAAATACAGCTACGCCGACCATTTGCGGGTTTCATCACGCCGGACGGCCCATTGTCCGATATATCCTACGATGAAATCGTTTGGACTAAAGGCCCTGGGCGCGGCTATTTTGGCGGGGGTGGCGTGCGCAGGCGTCGGCTGTGCTTCCCACTCGTCGTCACCAATCCCCACCATAGTTCCGGCCCTGGGTTCCGCGGCGGCGCAGGAAACCACGTATACCGGCGTTCTAATGCACGTCCGCCCAGGCGGGGGGCCGACCGTCGGTTGGCGGATTCGCAATGCCAACGCCGCTACGTCGGTCCCTGTCGATGTGAGCGCGGTCGTGCAAACCGCGCGATCACTCAACGGTCAGCAAGTGATTGCCAAGGCGCATTCCGCAGCCGAGACCGGTGGCAAGCTCGTGCTGCATATCGATAGCCTCGCGGCGGCGGATTAGTGCGGGAAAACCTACCAGCAGACGCGGCGCTCGGATTTAATCCCTGCGATTGGCAGCACTCAACCCTTCCATCAACAGTTGCCACACGTCGCTAAATGCCGCGTCGATCGCCGGATCAGCCCATTCGGCGGCATGGACCGGGTGGTGGAACCGCGAGGTGGCGAGGAGGACAGCGCGGGCCGCTGCGGCTGGGTCTACGCCGCGAAAGTCGCCCTCCACGATGCCTTCGCTAATGATCGTCGCCGCCAAAGCGACCAACTCGTCGATATGCGGCGATACGACCGATTGCGCGTCGGCCGCCAGCGTCCGATAAGCGGCGAACAGCGCGGGATCATCAGCGGCCCGACGGCGCTTGATGGAAATGAGCGTATCAAGCAGCCGCCGCAATCGCTGCGGGGCCGGCCCGGGTTTGGCAGCGATGGCCCGCAGCGGTGTCATCGTGGCCTCAACCCAGCGGCCGACGACCAGGTCGCGGAGTTCAGCCTTGTTCGCGACATGGCGATAGACCGCCGCGTGACTCACGCCCAATGCTCGGGCCACGTCCACAACGGTTGCCTTTGCTGAACCGAATTTGCGGATGACATCCTCGGCGGCGGCTAAGATGCGATCGCGGGTGAGAGGGATGTTGTCAGTGGGCATGAGGACCTTTTGACACGATCGGGCGGCTTGCTGTCGTCAATTAAGAGAAATACGTGCCTTCGCTCACATCGGCAAGCAGGCCGATTTCTTTTGGGCTCCATCCCTGTGCACGACGGGTGAGGGCGCTGGACGTCGGATTATCCAGCGCCGCGAAGTGCGCAAACCAGCCAAAATGCTCGGCCGCCTCCTGCGGTGATTTGCTCACGACCGGAATGTTCAGGCGTCTGCCGATGACTTGGGCGATCTCTTTGAACCGCACGCCTTCCTCGGCGACGCCGTGAAACCTCGCGCCGGCGGGGGCGTTCTCAAGAACCAGCCTGTAGAGACGGGCGGCATCGAGCCGGTGCACGGCGGGCCAGCGATTGAGTCCGTCGCCGACATACGCGGAAAGGCCCTTTTGGCGGGCCACTCCAATCAGCAGCGGGACAAAGCCGTGATCGCCGTCGCCGTGGACCGAGGGCGGAAGACGCACCACGGACACGCGCACGCCGCGCGATGCGACCGACGCCGCCGCCTCTTCCGACGCGACGCGGGGAATGGCCGAAGCGGGCGCGTCTTCTTCGTTCGTCGGGCGACCCCGCGCAAGCAGGCCCGTGCCGGACGTGATGATCAAGCGACGATCCGAACCGGCGAGTGCGGCGCCCAGAGCCTCAATGGCGCGGCGGTCGATCTCGCAGTTGGCGTCGAATTTTGAAAAGTCATGGATGAATGCGGTGTGAATCACGCCATCCGATTCGGCGGCTCCGCTGCGCAGGCTGTTGAGGTTTTCAAGATCACCCCGATGCACCTGTGCGCCGACGGCGATAAGCGACTTAGCGCCCGCATCAGAACGAGCAAGGCCGAGCACCTGGTGGCCTGTACGGATCAACTCCTGCACAATGGCTGACCCAATAAAACCCGTAGCGCCGGTAAGAAAGAATCGCATGTTTTAACTCCTTCAATTCTGTTATGCAGGAAGCCTATCAGTGGTTGAGCGCCTTTGACGAATTCTGGCTGCCGATGCGGTCGAGTTCCGCCAGGATTTGCCGCGGCAGCTTCAATTGCGCTGCTGCCAGATTCTCGCGGAGATGGGCCAGCGACGATGTGCCGGGAATGAGCAGCATGTTTGGCGAGCGGTGCAGCAGCCACGCCAACGCCACCTGCATCGGCGTAGCGCCAAGCCTGTCGGCCACGTCGTTCAGCTCCGTCGATTGCAGCGGCGTGAATCCGCCGAGCGGGAAAAACGGCACGTATGCGATACCTTGCCGAGCGAGGTCGTCAATCAGCGCATCGTCATGGCGGTGGGCCAGGTTGTAATTATTCTGCACGCATACGATGTCAGTGATTGCCTGCGCCTCGGCCACCTGCGCGGCCGTCACATTACTCAGGCCGATGTGGCGGATCAGCCCCTTGCGGCGAAGGTCGGCAAGCACCGTGACTTGCTCCGCGATGGATCCTTCCGCGGGACCGTGGATTGCCCCCATTGTCCGGTAGTTGACGACGTCCAGCGCGTCCAGACCCAGATTGGCGAGGTTGTCGTGTACGCCCTCGATCAGGTCTTTCGGCGAAATGGCCGGCTTCCACGACCCATCAGGCGGACGGCGCGCCCCCAGTTTGGTGACGATTACCAGCCCGTCGGGATAGGGGTGCAAGGCGCGGCGGATGATCTGGTTGGTGACGTGCGGGCCGTAGAAGTCGCTGGTGTCGATGTGATTGACGCCGGCGGCGATAGCCTCGCGAAGGACGGCGACGGCGGCGTCGGGATCCTTGGGTGGTCCCCACACGCCGGGGCCAGCGAGTTGCATCGCGCCGTAACCCATGCGATGGACGGTCAACGATGTGCCGGGGAATGTGAAACGGCCAAGCTCGGGTTCAGTGATCTTGTTTGCCATAATGTCACTCCTATTCAGCGTGGACGAGGGAGCATAGGCCAGTGGTTACAAAAGTCAAATAATGAAATCTGTAACATGGAAATGGGAAAGGACGGGAAAATCTGCGCCGCCAGTAATCCGTGCCATGCCAATCGTCCGATAACAACTCAATGGTGGACAGCGATCGCCTTATTCTCGCCCTGGTTCAGACGAAGAACGAGGCGGCGGATGACGTACTCCTCGAAGCCCTGCGCCTGGGGTCGGAAGAGGAGAAGCCGCTTATTCTGGCCGCACTTTTCCGCCGCGCCACGGTGCATGGTTTGTGCGGCGTCATCGCGCTCTACGACAAACTGCCAGAGCCGCTCCAGCATCGGGTCCTGGTCAACATCCGCAACATGCACGCGGCCCTGCGTGAATGCGGGCGCAGCGAAGACAGCGCCGTGCGCATCGCGGCGCTGAAACTCATCGCCCTGGGGCACCAGGGCAAACTCGCATACGTCTTGTCGGAGAATCTTCGCAGCGAAGACCCAGAGATATCCAAGGCCGCCGTGGGGGCGCTGGTGGCGCTGGCACGCTGGGTGTCGATGGAGACGCGCTGGCTTCAGCGAGGTGAATTCAAGTTGGCTGAGCCAGATGATGAGGCGGGGGCGCCCAAGCTGGCAGCCGACGCCGATGGCGAAGAAGTCAGCGAAGCGGCGGATAAGTCGGCAGACCTGGCGTCCGAGGAATTGGCGTCCCAGCCGCTGGTTGTTGAACCTGGCGCCGCGCTTGACACTTCCGAGCCGCGTGACGTGCTGGCGATTTACAATGACCTGTGGGCACAGCGACCCGAGATCGAGACGGCCGTTGCTCGCGCGATTGACCTGAGCCGTGGGCGCTACGGGCCGGAGCTTTTGCGGGCGGCGCTGCTGCTGTGCGATTGGCCGGGGAGCAAGACGTTGGCCATTTTGCAGACGGCCAAGCACGGCGGCCAGACCGCGATGGTGCGCCGCCTTGAGCAGCCGCCGGCCAGCGAGCACGTCGAGGCGTTTCTCCTCTCGGCCAGCCATGGCCAGATTCGCAGCCACATGGCGGCGGTGTTCGCCCATATCAGCGAGCGGCCCGTGTTGGATGCGCTGCTGCGCAAGACGCATTGGCTCAAGGACAGCCAGCTTTTGCTCTGCATGCACCAGGTGACGCGCGGGGCGTGGTGGGGGGAGAGCGAACTGCTCGACGACATCGCCCGGCGCGATCCCGACCAGGCGGCGCGCATCGGCGACTGGCTCGTGGCCAGCGGAGCGCATGATGTGGTCGCCGACGATCGCATGGAGCGCCTGCGGCAGCGCGCGGAGAATTCATTTCCATCGCGCGTGCGGCTGTTCCGTCTGGCGGCGGCGCGCAAGCGCGGAACATCCGTCCAACTCATCAAGGGATTTCTGGCCGATCACGACGAGCGGCTGGCGCGCATGGCGGCGCGCGAGCTGATCCGGCGGCGGCCGCCGGATTATGAGAACCTTTTGCTGCAGCGCATGGCGGCGGCGCCGGCGAGCGTGCGGAAGGTGATCAGCCGGTCGCTGGGACACGTGGGATTTGAGCAGTTCTGGGAACGATTTGACAGCCTGGACCGCGCGACGCGCCGCCACGCGGGAAAGGCGATGCTGAAAATCCTGCCCGATTCCGTGGCCCGCCTGACGCGGCGGTTGACCACCGGGCCGGTTGAGCAGCGCCTCAAGGCGATGCAGATGGCGCACGACCTGGGGCTGGTTCCCGAGATGCGCCAGACGCTGGCCGCTCTGACGCAGCACAACAATCCCAAGGTGCGCTCCAAGGCCGTCAGCGCCCTGGCCGAGGCGCCGGAGGAATCGCGCGAAATCCTCATGGATCGCGTGTTGCACGACAATGATCCGCGCGTGCGGGCCAATGCGATCGAAGTTCTGGAGGCCACGCGCGCCGCCCAGTTTTTACCGCTGCTGGCGGAGAGAGCGCGGGTGGGCCAGAACCGCGAGCGGGCTAATTCGATCAAGGCGCTGCATCGCATGCGCGTGGGCAACGCCGGCGAGGCTCTGGCGGAAATGCTGCGCGATCAGCGCGCCGATCACCGGATTTCCGCGCTCTGGGCGCTGCGGCAGATAGGATTGTGGAGACTGCTGGGTGAAGTGGGCCGTTTGGCGAG
>JBEKYH010000291.1:0-6684 GCA_049511115.1 Tepidisphaeraceae bacterium
CTGGCCGTGCATGCGCGTAATGGGAACGAACGTCCCGAATTGGTACCAGCGCGTGTTCAGTTCGTCCCATTCGGCTTTATCCGCGTCGGTCTTGGGATTCGTCAGGCGCTGCGGCGGCTGGTAGCCGCCGATGTCCATCGACCAGTAGGGCATTCCTGAAATGGAGTAGCCCAGGCCGGCCATGATCTGGTTGCGCATGGCCGGCCAGGTCGACGTGGAATCGCCCGACCAGACCACCGCGGAATAGCGCTGCATCCCGGGATAGCCGGACCGCGTAAGGATGAAGACGCGCTTATCCGGCGACGTTTCGCGCTGCCCTTCATAGACGGCCTTGCTCTCCATGAGCGGATAGGCGTTAAGCACTTTGGCGCCGGTTCCCATGCCGTTGGGATTCATGAGTGTGCGCATGGCGTCGAGCGTGGGAGTGCCGGCGATATCCGGCTCGGCCGCGTCGAGCCACCAGGCGTCGATTCCCTGGGAGAACATCTCGGTGTTCAATTGCTTCCAGAAGAGTTTGGCGGCGTCGGCATTGAAAAAATCCACGAACGTCCGCGCGTCGCGACCGCCATTGACGCCAAGCAGGTAATGACCGGCCAGCATTTCCTGGTAGTTGTTATTCGGCTGCGACTTTTCGCTGATCCAGCCCCAGACGGAGATCATCAGATGGGCGTGCTGATCGTGGATCGCCTTGGCCCAGCCCGCCGGGTCGGGATAGCGCGCCGGGTCAAACGCCCAGGAGCCGACGGTGTCGAGGCTCGCCCCCGGCCAGTATTGCCAATCCTGCACGATATTATCGAGGGGGATTTGCAACTTGCGGAATTGCGCGACGGCATCAATGCTCTGCTGCTGGTTGGAATAGTGATCGCGCGATTGCCAATACCCAAGCGACCAATCGGGCAGCATATTTGCCTTGCCGGTGATGTTTCTAAAACCAGAGATCACATGATCGAGGCTCGGCCCGTAACAGAAGTAATAGTCGATTCCGCCGCCGACTTCGGACCAGAGTGAAGTCCCCTGCGCATCGCGATCGGCGACCGGCGGCTTCCAGGTCACGGCCAACTGATTCCCCTGCCCGTCGGCGGACCATTCGATTTTGATTGGATATTTCTGCCCCGCCTCCATGTGAATGCGGGCCATGTCAAACCAGGGAAGCCAGCTCTGGCGGAAATGATCGATGACCAGTTTGCCATCGAGCCAGACGCGGATGGTGCCGTTGGAATAGGTCTGGAACTGATAATCGCCGGTGACGGTCGGCGCGAGTTGGCCTTCCCAGCGGGTTCCGCTTTGGGCGCCGCGCCCCCGCCCTCGTCCGCCGCCGCGACGGCCGCCGACGGCGATGACCGGCGCCGTGGTGGGGTTCTGCAATGCGGCCGCTGAATCCGTAAACGGTCCCGTGGATAGGGCGCCGGCGTTGCCGTTATCGTCGATCAGATTTTCAGCCGGGATGGGCACAAAGTTGCCGAGATCGCCGAACCGGGTGTAGGAGGGATTATCCCACAGAATGCCGTAGCCCTTGCTGGAGACAAGAAACGGCGCGACGACAGTGCCGTTGTGCTGCCAGAAATCCAGGTCCCAGTTTTTGATGTCGGTGAAGCCCAATTGCATTTCGCCCATGCCGTAGAGGGATTCATTCGGATCGGATTGCCATTGCTGACGAATGTGAAAAGTGTTTTCGCCCTGAACTTGGGCCGGATCGATCGTGCGACCCTTGGGTTTCTCGGCCAGGATTAGATTTCCCGCGGCGTCGAGAAATGAAATCGAGGCGGTATTCAGGTCTATCTTGGCCTTGAGATGGTCCGTGGAAAGAGTCAGCGCAGCGCCGTCCGATGTGCTATCCCACTTCGCCGGCGGCGAGGTGGGCGGCAAAGCTGAAAGGCTTTGGTGGTCGAAGAACCCTTTGTCCGCGGCGAACTGAACGTGCAGCACATCGGGCGTGCGAACGGTCACATTCAGGAAGCCGTCTGGGACCGACACAATGACGCCATCGGCGGTCTTTTCAACGGCCGGTGTCTGCGCTTGAACAAATCGCGAGCAGATAAAAAGGACAACAACCGCGCACCACGCCACGATGTTCGTTTGCTTCATGCAATCATTCTCCGTCATTCAATCGAAGTGGCAATATGCCGCACTGACGCGCCCCTCGCTTATTTCGCCAAACCGGGCAAGGTTGGCTCAGTCCAGAGAGTGAGGCCATCCTTAATCGGCACGGCCTGTGATTCGATGGTCACGGTTGCCGATTGCAAGCCGGGGCGGCTCGCGGTGACGGTGATCGTGCCGGGATTTTCTGTCGAGCGGACGGCGACGCGGTTGATGCCGCATTCGGTGTTGAGGTACAGATTGTTGGTGGAGTTGATCTTGCCGCTGTTGTAGCCGCCGCGCCAGATGGCCGGCCCGTCGCAGGTGAAATCGACGCGGGCATCGTCGGTCGGGCAGCGCTCGCCGTTGGCGTCCACGACTTCAAAGTCGATCAGGGCGGCGTCTTCGCCGTCGGCGTGCAGGCCGTCGGGGGAAGTATGGAGAGTCAGTTTGATGGCGGCGGGATCGCCGGCGGTTTTCAAGTCATGTTCGGCGACGATCTGGCCGTCTTTGTATCCAACGGCTTTAATCGTGCCCGGCTCAAATTTGATTTTCGGAAATGCATAGATGTAGCCGCTGTCCGGCTGAGTGACTTTGCCGTGGGAAACGCCGTTCACAAAGAATTCGACGCTGTCCACGTTGTTGGCGATGACGTACATCGTCTTGGTCGTGTTGGCCGGATAAGTCCAGTGGCCGATGATGTGGATATCCGGCTTTTCGTTCTGCATGACGCGCTCGGCAAAGTAGATTTCCTTCGGCAGGCGCATGGCGTCCACCTTGCCGCTGACGCGGCAGACCTCGCTGGAATCCTGCCGGCCGTCGGCGTCGGAATCGTTAAAATAGATCGAGGCGTAGGCCGAAAATTTCGCGTGCGCAGGATCGGTGTTGGAAATGCGGTTGCTCCAGAAATTCCAATAGCGCCTGACCTGCGCCAGGGCAAAGGTCTCGGAGTTATAGTTCCACGTGTCGGTGGGTCCCTTCTTGAAGCCGAAATAGGGAGGCGAAAAATCGTCCCAGAAGCGGCGGGCGCCTTCGTCGCGGAAATCTTCGGTTTCAATGAGGGGCGCCTTATCGCGGTCCTGAACGCTGTAAGGGCCGCCGAGCATCGTGCCGTAATATTCCGTTGAGGCGACCGCCTGCGGGTCTCGAATCGAGCGGCACCCCATTATCCGCCCGCCGTTGGGATCCCATTGCTTGCGAAGGTCCAGCATCTGCTGCATCTGCGTGCCAGTCACGCCGGTATTCCCCGCCTCCCAGAAGAGGATGCTGGGGTTATTGCGGAAGTAAATGATCGTGTCGCGCATGACTTCGACGCGCTGATCCCACTGGCGGCCCTGCGCGTCTTCTTCCTTGTCGCCGGCGGGCGCGATTTCGACGATGCCGAATCGGTCATAGGATTCGACATCCACCTTCTGCGGCGCCACGTGCATCCAGCGCTGGTAATTGCCGTTGCAATCGCGCAGCAACTGGGCGCTGAAGGCATGCATCCAGTCGGGGTATCCCGCGCCGATGCCGGCCCATTCATCGCTGGAGCGCTGGGCGAATCCTTTCAGGTAGACAAACTTATCGTTGATGTAGACGCCGCCGGTGCCGGCCCCGCCTTTGAATTGGGTCTTGCGGAATCCGGTGGTGGTTTTCACCACATCGACGACTTTGCCGTTGACGCTCAGAATGGTGTACACATCATACAGATAGGGGTCGTCGGGGCTCCAGAACCGGGCGTTGGCCAGGGAGCCGGTGGCGGTCAGGACAGCCTTTTCACCGGACAAAATATCAGCGCCCGTGCCCTTGAACGTGGCGCGAAGCACACCGTCCTTGTCAACGACATCGCAGGAGAGGGTGACGTTGGCCCGCGGCGAGGTTCGGTCAGCCGTGGCATTGTGCACCTCCGATTCGACGGTGACATCACAGGTGTTGGCCGCGATGTTGTAATCGCTGCCATAGATATAGGTGCCGCTGGTCCCAAGGCCGTAATAGAGCGGCAGAGTCTGGTAGATCCGCCCGGTGACGTGCAGCCACACGCGGCGGTTAATCCCGCCGTGGTCGGGGTTGAAATCGTTGGCGTTCCACCGGTAGGTCGTGTCGGTGGCCCGTTCCTTGTAGCTGGTGCGGTTGTCCAGATTTACCGCCAGCACATTGTCGTGATCGCCAAACAGCACGCCGGAGGTGATGTCCACGCCATAGCCGGTTACGCCATTCTCGTATAATCCGAAATGCTTGCCATTGAGAAATATATCGCCGGCCTGCCGCATGCCTTCAAATTCAATGAAGACTTTCGATCCGGCCGCCTCCGCGGGCAGTTTGAAATGCTTTCGGTACCAAACCAATCCCTTGTAGGTGCCGCGATCGCCGCCGCTGTGGTCGATGATGACGCGGAACGAATCGACATCGTTAAATGAATGCGGCGTGCTGACGGTCTGCCATTTGGAGTCGTCGAAGCCAACGACTTCAGCGCCGGGAACATCCGAGCGGATGAATTTCCAGTCGGTATTGAAATTGTATTTCACGCGCGGCGATTGCGGGGGCGCATAAAGCTGTTGCCCGCGGACGGGAATCGCCGTGGTCAGGAGGAAAAGGATTATCAGAGAAAGTGCCGTTGAAAGCCGGTTCATAAATGTCTTCCGATAAAAATGTGAACAAACCAAACCGATCCAGCCGCCGCTCGTCGATGAACACCGCATGCCGCAGGGATGTGGGTCGTCAGTGAGAGATACAGGAGATCGTCACAACCGTTGACGCTTGCCTCCCCCGCTGCCCATTGAATAACCGACTATTTTGAATGACCGCTTTGCAACAACCGGATGGCCCGGGGAGATTGCCCCTTCATCTTCCGCACGAACTTATTGAATTGCTGAAGATCAACCAGCCCGATTTGGCGGGCAATGGATTTCATCGGCAGCGTGGTATGGATGAGCAGATGCTCGGCCTGTTCCGCCCGGCGCTTTTGAACGTAGGCAAGGGGAGTCATTTTCAAGTGCTTGCGAAACAGTCGCACCAGATGGGTGGGAGAAATATCCAATTCATCGGCGACCTGGCTCAACCTCAGGGGCTCGCTCAGGCGCCGTTCGATCCATTCCACACCCCGGTCGACGAGAATATGCCCGGATGTGCGAACCTCCTGGTCGTGCGAGAATGAACTGAGCTGCCACAGCAAATCCCAGACTCGCGCCTGACTCCGGCTGGGCTGAGAACGAAGCCATGCGGCAGCCTCCCGGAACTTGGCGTCGAATGCCTCGAAACCGTCGCCCAGATCGATCAGGGCCGGCAACAGGATTTCTTCGCCGTCGCGCTGGCGCGGCAGGTCAAAATGGGCATACGTGTGGCGGGATGGACCCCGATAACGGAATTCCTGCTCGCAAGATGGAGGAAAAATGCTGACCAGCCCGGGGCGAATTTCAAACCACGCATCGTCGATGCGCAGGTCGGCGTAATAGCGGTAGGCGTGCAAACACCAGAATCCCAGGTTTTTCCATGATTCCACACGAATTGCCCCATGCACCGGCGTGGCCATTTGCCGCAGCACCGGCGGGTTTCGCAAAGGGACTGACCAGAAGGGTATCGGAGAGGTCATGTGCAGATTAGACCACTAAAGTCTGAAAATGACAACTTTCTCATCAATCCAAAGGAAGTAAAAATGAGGTACTGAGAATACGTCTCAAATCGAGATCATACAATGCTGTTGATGCATCTCACGTCAGTGGGCCCTGATGCAGCAGTTCAACGGAGACGCGGATGAGGCGCCAGAGAGTTTTTGCAATTCTTGTTCTGAGCATCGCGGCGGCATCGCTACCCCTCGTGTTCACGCGGCCCTCGGCGCGGGCCGCCGATGCGCCGGCGCCGGGAAACGACGGCGTTTTCCAAACCACCATTATCCCCATGCTGGTGCAGAACTGCTACCAATGCCACGGCAACGGCAATCACAAGGGGGACGTCGCCCTCGATTCATTTAAGACGGCCGCGGACGTTGATGCGAACCACCCGCAGTGGGAAGACGTTATGAACGCGGTCGAGTCGGGGGAGATGCCCCCGCCCAACGCGAATCATCACCCCTCTCTTTCCGACCGGAACGTCATCACCAAGTGGATCAAGAGCGAACTTTATAAGTACGATCCGAAGAATCCGGACCCGGGCGCGGTGACCATCCACCGCCTGAATCGGGCGGAGTACAACAACACCATTCGTGATCTTGTCGGCGTGGATTTCAAGCCCGCCGACGATTTTCCGTCGGACGACTCCGGTTACGGTTTTGACAACATCGGGGACGTGCTTTCCCTCTCGCCGGTCTTGATGGAAAAATACCTGGCGGCGGCGAATCGCATCATGGACGAAGCAATCGTCACGCAGAAAATCCGCAGCGAAGTGCGGCATTACAACGCCAATCTGATGGAAATGGGCTTCAACGCCGACGGGGACCGGGGCGATGGATGGATGCCGCTGGGGGCGCTGGAAGAAGACGGCGTCTCAGCGACGATTCCGGTGCCGGCCGGCGATTACCTGGTGCGCGTTTATACGTTTACCAGGCCGCGCGCCGCCGCGCCGGCAAGCACGGGATTCCCCGGTCGCGGCCGCGGCGGACGTGGAGGCCGAGGCGGCCCGGGCGGCCGCGCG
>JBEKYH010000292.1:0-6681 GCA_049511115.1 Tepidisphaeraceae bacterium
AGAAGGATTGCGAAATTCGCAGTTGCCCCAGCGATGGCGATTCCGCACCCCAGGTAAGCCACCAGCCATCCCCAGCCGACGATCACACCCCACAGCGGGCCAAGCCCCATCGTGGTATAGGAATAGAGCGAGCCAGGCGACGCTGACAATCGGGCGAACTGGTTGATGTTCAGCCCCACTAAAGCCAATCCGACTCCGGCCGCGGCGTAGGATATCCACGTGGCATTTCCCGCCGCCACAAACGCGAGGCAAATCAGCGCGGCCATAGAAGCCGATGGCGCGATTACCGCAACGGACTGAGCCATGACCTCCATCGGAGACAGGCACCGAAACCGCAGTCCGTAGACGCCTGTTTTCTTATGGTCTTCCTTTAATTCCGTCGTGTAATCAGACGCACTTGCCACATTGCTCGTAGACATAACGAGAACTCCTCAAGACCCTCTAACATGCACCGGTGGAGTGGGATGCCCCTGCCGTCGAACCGGCTGGAGCGTGGTTGGTTGATTTGCATATTGCAAATCTCATACCAACGGCAACATAGGCAATTGGGTCTGGATGAAGTGATGAGTGCGCCGCCGGTGCCGATTTTATTTGCGGCGCGGAAGCCGCCAGGCGTTGTCAGCCCACTCGAAACCCAGCGGCTTGTAATAGTCCTTGGCCGCGGGCGCGGATAATAAGATGATCGTCACCTCGTCGCTTAGCTGGCTCTTAACAAATTCGATGAGCGCCTTGCCGATTCCCATTCGCTGGTAGGCGCGGTCAACTGCAAGGTCCGACAAATAACAGCAATAGCTGAAATCCGTTAGCGCTCGCGCTACGCCCACCAGCGAATCCTCCACCCACGCGCCGGCCATGAGATTGGCGTGCGAGATCATTTTCGCGAGCCGCGCCAGATCGTCCGTGGGACGGCGGATTCCCGACCGGGCAAACACCCCGCCCATTTGCTCAGGTGAAATGGGGCGATCACGCGCATCATGGATGGCATAGGGAACGCGCTTGCGGATCGGCTCGTCACTGGGTCTGGGCATGATCGACCATTCGCCTTTGATTCCCGTCGCGCTCGTCCTTCAGGGCCACTCCGCTGATTTGCCTCCGCAGGCTCTCCATCAGCAGGTAATGTAGCGTATCCGCCGCTGCCGCGGGGGGAAGTCCGGCGGGGCGAATATTGGAGACGCAGTTACGCTGGGCGTTGGTGTTCCCTGGCCGGGGATTGAAGACCAGATAGCCGCCCAGACTATCTGCCGCGCCCAGACCGGGGCGTTCGCCGAGAAGAATCAACGCGGCGCGGGCATGCAATAGATAGCCGATCTCATCCTGCAGCGCCACCCGTGCCATTCTTGCCAATACCAGCGGCGCCAATCGGCAATGATCCGCCCGCAATAGCGAAACCAGCGGCCCAATCACGGCTGCCGCGTGAAGCTGCGCCGCCAGCGCCGCCAGCCCGTCGGCCACGATCAGTGCAACGTCAAATCCCTCGCCATTGCCGTGGGCAGCGGCCTCCAGCTCATGCCGGCTCTGGTCGTTTAATCGCCCACCCAAATCCGGCCGCTGCAAATACGTGAACCGATCATTCACGCTCGACGCAACCTGCACAATCGGCAAACCGATCGGCTCAAGATCGGCGCGCAGGCGCTGCCAATCCAGTTCAGAATGCACGGCATCGCGCGCTGCGGCGTGATCGTAGGAGAACTTCAGCAGTTCGCCGGTCGGCAGCGACGAGCCGGCCCGACCCAGCGCGATGCGCGCGGCCGTGTGGCGGCGCAGTGATTGCCAGGGATCGCTACTCGCGCGGCCGGCGCTCATGGCGATGCCTCCAGTGCGTTCCCCAGCAGCCTGTTTTCACGCGAGATCGGCAGCAGGCGCGAGGCGCCGTCGATGATCTTCATGCGCATCAGCCACTCTTCAAATTCCGGGGCCGGTCGAAGCTTCAAAACTTGCCGCAAATAACCGCTGTCGTGAAAGCTCGTCGATTGATAATTCAGCATGATGTCGTCGGCCCCGGGGACTCCCATCACGTACGTCACGCCCGCCGCCCCCAGGAGCGTCAGCAGCGTGTCCATGTCGTTCTGATCCGCCTCGGCATGATTGGTGTAGCAAACGTCCACCCCCATCGGCAGACCCAAAAGCTTTCCGCAGCAATGATCCTCCAGCCCCGCGCGGATGATTTGCTTGCCGTCGTACAGATATTCCGGCCCGATGAATCCAACCACCGTATTGACCAGGAGTGGGGCGAATTTCCTCGCCACGGCGTAGGCGCGACACTCCAGCGTCTGCTGATCCACCCCATGATGGGCCGCCGCCGACAAGCAGCTTCCCTGGCCGGTTTCAAAGTACATGCAGTTGTCGCCCACGGTTCCGCGCTTGAGCGAAAGAGCCGCTTCGTGCGCCTCCTGCAAAAGAGCCAGATCAATCCCAAAGCTCTTGTTGGCGGTTTCTGTGCCCGCGACGGATTGGAAGACCAGATCGAGCGGCGCGCCGCGCTCAATGGCGCGAATGGAGGTCGTCACATGGCTGAGCACGCACGATTGCGTTGGTATCTCATATCGCTCGATGAGTTCACCCATCATCGCCAGCAAATCGCAGGTGACGCTCACATTGTCCGTCGCTGGATTCAGGCCAATTACCGCGTCGCCGCACCCATACAAAAGCCCGTCAAATATGCTCGCCGCCACGCCCTGCAAATCGTCGGTCGGATGGTTGGGCTGCAAGCGAACAGCCAGGCACCCGGGGAGGCCAAGCGTGTTGCGAAACCGGGTGATCACCCGGCATTTCGATGCGATTAATATCAGGTCCTGGTTTCGGCACAGCTTGGAGACCGCCGCCGTCATCTCCGGCGTTAAACCCGGCGCCAGTGCTGTAAGCACGGGGGCGGTTGTTTCATGGTCCAGGAGAAACTCCCGAAGCTGCCCCACGGTCAGGTCCCTGACCGGCGCAAACGCGAGCGCGTCATGCTCGTCGAAAATCAGCCGGGTGACTTCGTCCGTTTCATAGTCAACCAGCGGCTCCTTGAGGAATTGGAGAAGCGGGACCTCCGCCAGAACCGTCTGCGCCGCCACCCGCTCCTTCGCGTTGGCTGCCGCCAGATTCGCCAGGCAATCCCCCGACCGCAGCGGCGAAGCTTTGGCCATTACTTCCTTCAAATCGGAGAAAGAGTAATGGGCTGAAGCGAGTTTTGTGCTGTATTGGCCCATATTGAATGCGCGATTCGAGGACCCTGGCACACATCAAAAGGGATACCAAAAGGCTCGAATTTTTTCACTCGGCGGTCTGTGGTTCGAAGAGGTTTGCAAAAACGAGCCTGAATTTGCCGGATGTGACTAAGCGGGAATTGGGGAGAGGGATCATGGTGTGACGCTCAATTGTGGCGAAAGGCGAAGAACCCTCACCCCAACCCTCTCCCTGAGTACATGGAGAGGGGGTAAAGGGCAGTGTCGCCACAAAGAGGAGTTACACCCGGAGGGATCTCGCGTTAATGAAAAACCTTACGCCATTTCGGTCGCTTTTAGTTCGCTTGCGCGAGAGAAACACGTTAGCTTAGCTCAAAACCGTAATAAGGGGGTGTTTTGGCCACCGCCTGCCCTCCGCCGAGTAGAGGAGATCTATGCCTGTGCGAGTTGTCCGTGGGAAGCGGCGCGCCGCTGCCTTTGCGTTAATCAATGGCCAAATCCAACTATCCGCCGCCTGCGCAAAAGTAAGCCTTGGTCACGTCGCGCCATGCCGGTTCGCGGTTGAACAATTGGAATCGCGGCTGTTTCTGAGCACTGACACGTGGACCTCTGCCGTCAGCGGCAACTGGAACGTCCCGGGCAACTGGAGCACCGGCTTGGTTCCAGGCTCCGGCGATAATGCGGTCATTGCGGTTCCCGGCGTGACTGTGACCGTCAGTGACGCCGAAGCCGCCAGCAGCGTCACGGTTACGGTTAGCAATCCAAGCAGCCCGCCGACGCTGGCCATTACGGGCGGCTCGCTGTCAGTTGGGACCAGTTCTGAAATTGATGGCGGTTTCACGCTCAGCGGCGGGGCGCTTTTTATCGGCGGCGGGACGCTCACGTTGACGGGCAACTCCGTCTTCAGCGGCGGGGCGATTGACCTGGATGGCAATTCTCTGACCAATACTGGCTCCATGACCTGGTCGGAAGTGGGCGGAAGCTATCCCAGCGGCTTTTTCGCAAACACCGCTGTGGCCGGCAATGGCGCGACGAACCGCGACGGAACATTTGATAACCAAGGGACAGTCACCGAAACCAATGGGGCGCTGATTGAATTCTCCGACGGCACGACCTTCCAGAACGATGTCATCCTCGATTTTACCGGCAACGATCCCTCCGGCGACTCCAGCATCGTCGCCGGCGGCAATGACGCCCCGACGATGGTCAACGGCTCCAACGCAACCATCGAGAAAACCGCGGGCAGCGGCACGTCGACGATTGGCATCAGTGTTAACAACCAGGGCGGCACAGAGACCGCCGGCACCGGCACGCTGAATGTCGGCGGCGGCGCTAATACCGGCGGCACTTACAACGCCTCGACCGGCGCGACCGTGTTGTTGAACGGTTCATTTATAGGGTCGTACACCGGAACCGGCGGCGGAACCGTTGGGCTGGGGAGCAACATTTTCATCGGTTCCAGCTACAACAATGGCGACACGGCGACGTTTGATTTCCCGCTGGGATTGTTCCAGTGGTCGGCCGATGGGATCGATCTGGCCGGCAATACGCTGGTCAATTCGGGATTCATGAATTGGACGCTGGCAGGGGGGGGCTACACACTTGGGTTTTTTGGAAATACGGCCGCGGCCGGTAATGGAGGCAGCAATCGCGGTGGAACGTTCGACAATAAGGGAACCGTCACGCAGGCGGCGGCCGCTGAAATCGGCCTGGCCGACGCCGTGGAAATCGAAAATGAGAACGTCTTCGATTTTACGGGAGATGATCCGGCCACCGCAGCGAGCATTGTGGATGGCGGGGATAACAGTGGGTTCATCGACAATACAACCAGCGGGCTGATTGAAAAGACCGGGGGGACCAATACCTCGACGATCGGCATTACCGTCAATAATCAGGGTGGCACGGAGTTGGCAGCCACCGGCACGTTGAATGTCGGCGCCGGGGCCAATACGGACGGCAGCCTCTACAACGCCATGCCGGGGGCCATTGTGCTGCTCAATGGATCCTTTACCGGGACATTCACTGGAAGCGGCGGGGGAACGGTCGGGCTGGGGAGCAACATTTTCATCGGCTCCAGCTACAACAGCGGCACAGCCGCTACTTTTGATTTTCCCGCGGGGATGTTCCAGTGGTCGGCCAATGGAATTGATATCGCCGGGAACACACTGACCAATACGGGATTCATGAATTGGTCTCTTGTTGGCGGCGGTTATACCACGGGCTTTTTCTCAAATACCGCCTCGGCCGGCAATGGATCGTCTGATCGTGGCGGGCTGTTTGTTAATATGGCGACCATTACGGTTGCCGGCGGCGCGGAGATCGGCGTAGCTGATGGCCTGGAACTGGAAAACGAGAAAACGCTCAATTTCACGGGTAATGCGAGTATCGTTTACAGTGCCGACAACGCCTCTTACCTTCTCAACACCAGTGCGGGAACCATTGAAACGACCGGCGGCGCCGGCACGTCCACCATCGGCATTCCTGTCGATAATACCGGTGGAACGGAACAGGTTAACACAGGCACGCTAAACCCCGCTGCCGGGGCCGACGCCGGAGGCGTATACAACGCCGCGACCGGCGCGACGCTCCTTCTCAACGGATCATTTACTGGAACGATTGCCGGTACCGGCGGCGGCACCATTGCCCTGGGGAGTAATATCTTCATTGGCTCCAGCTACAACAGCGGCACATCTGCGACGTTCGATTTCCCCCAGGGGATGTTCCAATGGTCGGCCTTCGGGATCGATCTGGCCGGCAATACACTGACCAACACCGGCTACATGAACTGGACGCTGGTGGGGAGCGGTTACACGGGCGGCTTGTTCGGCAATACGGCCGCGGCAGGCAACGGATCAAGTGACCGCGGCGGCATTTTGGACAATCAGGGAACCATTACTGAGGCCGCCGGCGCGAATATCGGCATGGCCGACAATCTGGAGCTGGAGAACGAAGACATCTTCGATTTCACCGGCGACGCCAGCATCGTCTTCAGCGGCAACCAACCTTCGGACTTTGTGAATACGGACACAGGTCTTTTGGAAATGACCGCGGGCTCAGGTACGTCTTCGCTCGCCGTCACATTCAACAATAATGGCGGCGTGATTGCCGACGACAGCGGTACTCTGAGCCTGATCAACGGCGCCAGCGAAGGCCCCGGCGAGACCAACGGAGCGACTTACAACATCAGCTCCGGCGCCACCATTCTGATCGACGGATATTTGTTGGGGAGTTTCACCGGCACAGGCAGCGGCTTGCTGACTCTCGGCGGGAACATTTTCATCGGCACGTCTTACAATTCCGGTCAGCAGGTAACGTTTGATTTCGCGCCGAGCTTCTTCCAATGGACGTCATCGGCCATCAATCTCGCCGGCAATACGCTCATCAATACCGCCACCATGACTATCAATGTCGCGGGGCTGGGGATTTTTGGAAATACCAGTATTGCCCTCAATGGAGCGACCAACCGGGGTGGGACGCTGGACAACAAGGGGACAATCATCGAACCGTCCGGCGG
>JBEKYH010000293.1:0-6666 GCA_049511115.1 Tepidisphaeraceae bacterium
GGACTCATGTGAATCTACCTTCCTTTACAGCCAACGCAGGCCACGACATACCCCCACGGCCTTTGATCCCCGGCACGCATCTCGCCCCTGGGGATCGGCGCTTGAAAAATCCCCGCAGTTTATAGTCGCAGGGGCTATCGAACCCACCGATGATTTTGCTATCCTGTGCCGGTTCATCGTGCCGGCGAAAGGAGCTTGGATCATGGGCCTATTCGATAAACTTCGTCACGAACTCATTGATATCATAGACTGGACCGACGACAGCGGCGACACCCTCGTTTGGCGCTTCCCCCGCTATGACAACGAAATCAAATATGGCGCCAAACTGGTGGTCCGCGAAAGCCAGTCCGCGGCGTTCATAAACGAAGGCAAGCTCGCTGATGTCTTCCAGCCGGGTACTTATACCCTACAAACGGAAAATCTGCCCATATTGACCACCTTAAAAGGTTGGAAATATGGGTTCCAAAGTCCTTTCAAAGCGGAAGTATATTACTGCTCCACGCGCACCATGACCGACCGCAAATGGGGAACGAAAAACCCCATCATGATGCGCGACGCCGAATTCGGCATCGTGCGCCTGCGCGCCTTCGGCACCTACGCGCTGCGCGTCAGCGATCCGGCGGCACTTTTGCGCAACGTCGCCGGCACCGAAGCGCGGTTTACGATTGACCAGATCGAGGACCAGCTTCGCGATCTGATCCTCGCTCGGTTTGCCGATGTCCTGGGCGCCAGCAAAATGGCGGCGCTGGATCTCGCCGGCAATTATGACCGCCTGGGCCGATTGATCGCGGCCCAGATTCAGCCCGACTTCACCAACTTCGGTTTGCAGATTGTCAATCTGCTGGTCGAGAACATCTCGCTGCCGCCAGAAGTCGAGGCGGCCATGGACAAGCGCACCAGCATGGGTGTCATCGGCAATATGCAAACGTACACTCAATACGAGGCTGCCAGCGCCATCCCCACCGCCGCCGCAAATCCAGGCGGCCTAGCCGGCGCAGGGGCTGGAATAGCCGTGGGTTATGCAATGGGCAACCAGATGGCTGCCGGGTTGCAATCCGCCGCCGCGCCGTCCGTGGCTTCGGCCCCTCCGCCGCTGCCGACGGCGTCGGCCTACTATATTGCCATTGACGGCAAGCAAGCCGGCCCCTTCCCAAGCGACCAGCTCGCCGCTAAGGTCGCGTCAGGCCAGTTGACGCGCGACACGCTGGTCTGGAAGCACGGCTTGGCCGCGTGGCAGAAAGCCGCCACCGTCGCGGAATTGCAGGGGCTGTTTGCTGACGTTCCTCCGCCCCTGAACGGATGAGAAGTCACGACCGGAATGAGCAGTTATCAACTGACCCATCTCAAGCAGCTCGAAGCCGAGAGCATCCACATCATTCGGGAAGTGGCCGCGGAGTTCGCCAACCCGGTCATGCTCTATTCCATCGGCAAGGATTCGTCGGTCATGGTGCGCCTGGCCCAGAAGGCATTTCATCCCGGCCGTCTCCCCTTTCCGCTGATGCACATCGACACCACATGGAAATTCAAGGAGATGATCCGCTTCCGCAACGACTTCTGCGCCGCCAACCGGCTCGACCTGATCGTGCACACCAATACCAAGGCCATTGCCGAAGGCATCAACCCCTTCGATCACGGGTCCAACAAGTACACCGCGATCATGAAGACCCAGACGCTCAAGGACGGCCTCAATAAACACGGCTTTGACGCCGCATTCGGCGGCGCGCGCCGCGACGAGGAAAAGAGCCGGGCCAAGGAGCGCGTCTATTCCTTCCGCGACAAGCTCCACACCTGGGACCCCAAAAATCAGCGGCCCGAACTGTGGAACCTTTACAACGGCAAGATCAACAAAGGCGAATCGATCCGCGTTTTCCCCCTGTCGAATTGGACCGAGCTGGATGTCTGGCAATATATCCACCTGGAAAACATCCCCATTGTTCCCCTCTATTTCGCCGCCATGCGGCCAGTTGTCGAGCGCGATGGCGCGCTGATTATGGTAGACGATGAACGAATGCGGCTGCTGCCGGGCGAAACGCCGCAAATGAAACTCGTGCGATTTCGCACGCTCGGCTGCTACCCCCTTACCGGCGCCATCGAGAGCGACGCGACAACTTTGCCGCAGATCATCCAGGAAATGCTCGTCGCCAAAAACTCCGAGCGCCAGGGCCGCATGATCGACCACGACGAGAACGCGAGCATGGAGCAGAAAAAAAGAGAAGGTTACTTTTAGCGCAGGAGCAAGCCGGTTGATTCTACCAGGTAAACATCTTGACCAGGATTCGCCTGATCGAAGCCGCAATTGCTGGGACTCGGCGGCACTCCCCTCGCAGGTATCGAAGGGAGGAATGAACGCTGAGGCACAGAGGCGCAGAGGCAGGAGGGACGAGGAAATCAGGAATCAGACGTCTTTTGAGCATTTTCTTCCTCAGCGCCTCTGCGCCTCAGCGTTCATATTTTCTTTTGATGAGCGGATCACCATAACCACTCAGAGCGGTCAAAGCGATTCGGAGCGTTCAGCCAATTCGCGTCGTCATCCGGCCCATGAAGTGCTATCGCTCTTGCAAATGCTTCGTCCCATCCGGCACGAGCGCCGCCGGCAATTTTCGGACGTACCCGCTCAATTCGCACCTTGGGAGATCGAACCCTTTTGGAGTTTCTGACTTGAATCGCCTTCGAACTCATAATCGAATTGTGATTGCATTCATTCGAATCTGCAACGGCAGCTCCCTATGATCGACCCTTCCACCGACATCCAGGCCTACCTCCAGCGCAATCAGCACAAGGAGCTTCTCCGCTTCCTCACCTGCGGCAGCGTGGACGACGGCAAGAGCACTCTCATCGGCCGCCTGCTGCATGACACGCAGATGATCTACGAGGATCAGCTTGCGGCGGTCAAGCGCGATTCGGCCCGCGTCGGCACCGTCGGCGGCGATATCGATCTGGCGCTCCTGACGGATGGATTGAAAGCCGAGCGCGAACAAGGGATCACCATCGACGTAGCCTATCGGTATTTCTCGACCGACAAGCGCAAGTTCATCATCGCGGACACGCCCGGCCACGAGCAATACACGCGCAACATGGCTACGGGGGCGAGCAACTGCCAGCTTGCCATCATCCTCATTGACGCGCGACATGGCGTGATGACGCAGACCCGCCGGCACAGTTTTATTGTGTCGCTGCTCGGGATCAAGCATGTTGTGGTGGCCATCAACAAAATGGACCTTGTCGGCTATTCGCAGGAGGTTTTCGATGCCATCCAGCGAGATTACACCGGCTTCGTCGCCAAGCTGGCCATCCCTGATGTGCAATTCATTCCCATGTCCGCCCTCAAGGGGGACAACGTCGTGGAAAAGAGCGCCGCGATGCCCTGGTATCAAGGGCCGCCGCTGCTGCGGCATCTGGAGAGCGTGCATATCGCGTCCGATCGCAACCTGGCCGACATGCGCTTTCCCGTTCAGTACGTCCTCCGCCCCAATCTCGATTTCCGCGGTTTCGCCGGCAGCGTCGCCTCGGGGATTTTGCGCAAGGGCGATGAGATCACGGTTTTGCCGTCGGGGAAGAAGAGCCGGATCACGTCGATCGTCACCTACGACGGGCAGCTTGAAGAAGCCTTTTCTCCTCTGGCTATCGCCGTCACCCTGGCCGACGAAATCGACATCAGCCGCGGGGACATGCTGGTGCATCCCGATCATGCGCCGACCGTATCAAGCCAGGTTGAGGCGATGGTCGTCTGGATGAATGAGCAGCCGTTTGTTCCCGGAAAGACGTATTGGATCAAGCAGACCACGCGCACCGTGAGCGGCGAGATTGCCGACCTGCGATTTGGCGTCGATGTCAACACGCTGGAGCAGCATCCGGCGCGGCAGCTTGCCATGAATGAAGTCGGACAGGTGCTGCTGAGCCTCAATCAGCCGATAGCGTTTGACGCATATAAGGACAACGCCGCCACCGGGGCGTTTATCATCATCGACCGTCTGAGCAACAACACCGTCGGCGCGGGCATGATCCTCCACGGCGCCGGCGCCTCCGGCGATCACTGGGCGCAGGCCCCCTCGGCAAAGCTGCGCCATCGCACCGGCCAGGTCAGCGCCGCCGATAGACAGGCTCGCTTTGGCCACCAGGCCGCGACAATACTGATCACCGGGCTCCCATGCAGCGGAAAGATCACCATCGCGTACGCCCTGGAAAAACAGCTCTTTGACGCCGGTTGCGCCGTAAGCGTCCTGCACGGCTCGAACATGCGCACGGGCCTGTGCCGCGATTTGGGCTTCAGCGCCGACGACCGCTCGGAAAACCTTCGCCGCAGCGCCGAGGTGGCCAAGATTCTCAACGATGCGGGACTGATCTGCATCGCGGCGTTTGTCGCGCCGCATGAGGCCGTGCGTAAGAAGGCGCGGCTGGCGATTGGGCCCGAGCGGTTTCTGGAAGTCTACCTATCGGCCCCCGTCGAAGTCTGCCGCCAGCGCGATAAGACGGGTGTTTATGCGCAGGCCGACACAGGCGAAATCCCTCAATTCCCCGGCGTCAGCGCGGCGTTTGAGAAGCCGGAACATCCCGATTTGGTTTTGCCGACGCATGAGATTGACGTGGCGACGGCCGTGGGGAGGATTTTGGAGATGATGAAGGAGCGGGGGATAGTGCGGGGGTAGGCAAAGTCTTGTCGGCCCACCGACTCGCGCGTCAATCAGTCTTTTGGGGCCCCTCGACCAAGACAACATGCCCGTCCGGCGGCGGCTCAACATCGATCAGGATGATTTTGACTGGAACCGCCGGAAAATGGCGGCGCAAGCGGCCGATGTCCCACAACAATTGTTCGCCGAACGAGGTGCCGGAGGACATTTGATTGTGCATATGATGGGTCGGGACGATTTCGACGCCGACATCGGCAATAAAGTCGTCATACAAATGCTGAAATCTGAACAGATCGTAGAAACTGAACGGCTGCATGCCAGTTTGGACTCCCACGACGACCGACTGCTTGGCAAAGCTGGCGTACCTGAAACTGCTTTCCCCTTCGCGCGACTCTCCTTGCGCGATCTCCATTTCCATTGCCGCGACTTCGGCATAGCCACGGGCAATAAGCGACTCGCGAATTTGGCGATTCAACTTGGTGGGCGAGGACTGCCTCCGCCCCGCTTTAGTTTTATCCGAACCGGCATCATCGTGTTGAACAGTCCCGATCGAGCTGATGACGTCGTCAATCTCATAATTGAATTGCGGAAACTGGACCTGGAGGATTTCCGCTCCCCCGAAATGTGAGTACTCAAACGTTTTGTGCACTTGCTTCTCCAGCGGAGAAAGTTCGTTCGTCGTCAAATTATCTCAGGATCGATGTTACCGCTGCAATCCCCACCAACAGGGGAATTGGATGCGCCGCTACTCACGATATCATTCACGCAGAATATCGGTTACGGTTCTTACGACTCCCGGAGCGCACGTATGGACGGATTGCCTGGGTTATCAGGGAAGTATGCCACGATCCTCGCCGATCCTCCGTGGCGATTTCAAAACAGAACCGGCAAGATGGCTCCCGAGCACAAACGCCTTGCTCGCTACCAAACCATGGGGATAGACGAGATTTGTGCGTTGCCCGTCGCTGGCCATGCCGCAGAGAGATCGCACCTTTATCTCTGGGTTCCTAACGCCCTTCTCCCCTGGGGTCTGCGCGTGATGGAGGCGTGGGGATTCTCCTACAAGGCCAATGTCATCTGGTACAAAGTCCGCAAGGACGGCGGTCCCGATGGGCGCGGCGTCGGGTTCTATTTTCGCAACGTGACGGAGATGCTGCTCTTCGGCACACGCGGCAAAATACGCACGCTGCAACCCGGACGAACGCAGGTGAACATCATCGCCACGCGGAAGCGCGAGCACTCCCGAAAACCGTCGGCGGCGTATGGCCTCATCGAGCGCTGCAGCCCGGGTCCGCGCCTCGAGCTTTTCGCGCGCGAGCGGACTGAGGGTTGGACGCAATGGGGGCTTGAGGTGGATGGTTACGCGGGGAGACGCAAGGTCCATCCGATGTATGACAGCGATGAGAGCAGCCTTTACGTGTTCGCGTCGTAGCATTCCGGCGTGATGCCGATGGCCAGGACCGGGCATCCGCCGGCACCACCGCCGTCGATCTTCGGCAGCAGTTTATCCCAATACGTGGTTGACTTCCCGTATTTCGACCCGATGCCGAGCGGCATGAAGACTTCCTGGAGTTCCCACACTCGCGTGATGATGACGCCCACCGAGACCACGCGAAGCTGGTGCAGCAGACGAAAGTTGTTCAAGTCCCGGTCGTAAAATTCTGTCTTGTTGTTCCACTCGACTTCGATGGCGACGCCAGCCTTGAAGTTGTCGATCCGATGCGTCGGCACTTCGATTTCCGCACCATCCACTCGGATACGGATGTCGAACTGGTGTTCTGCCCAGCCGCGTTTGTTCAAATACCCATCAAGCTGCTGCGGGATTTGTGACCGGCCGCCGCCGCCGACAATGACCGCGCTCTTTTTGAGTCGGAAGTCGCGCAGACAACCCAGCAAATCCGACCATTGTTCCCAGAAATCCTGTGACAGAACTGCAATTGCGTGGTTCCATTCTTTGAACCGATACCGCCTTGACAGGTCCTCCGGGATAGGCCCGTTCCTCATGCGTTGAGATAAGACCAGAAATTGGATCTGGGGT
>JBEKYH010000294.1:0-6656 GCA_049511115.1 Tepidisphaeraceae bacterium
CCCCCTTGGCTTGACACCCCCCTGCCCCCCTCTGATACTCGCTTGTCGGCCCCGTAATTTGGCCGAGGAGTGATCTGTGAAGCGCCGTTTGGCCGCGGTTTTACTTGCGGCCGCAGTAGCCGGGTGTGACTCTGACCAGCAGCCTCCGCCAGCGGAGACGGCGGATCGGCCGCCATTGGTCGCGGGCGTGACGTCGCCGCCGTCGGCTTCAGCGCCGGGTAACTCGTCAAACTCCGCGAATACGACATCCGGGGGTTCGCAGCAGCCTCCGCAGACGATCGCCAACCCCACGCCGCCGCCGGTGGACGGGGATGAGGTGGTCGCCACGGTGCGCGGGGACCCCATCACGCTCCGGCAGCTCGAAGCGCCGCTGCTGGAATCGCATGGTCTGGACATCCTGCTGGAGGAAGTGCAGCTTGATCTGGCGCAGCAGGACGCGCAGCAGGCGGGCATCACGCTCACGGATCAGGACGTCGAGGATGAGACTACAAAAACGCTTATCGCGTTTAAGAAGGCGACCGACCTATCCAGCGCCACGACCCAGCCCAGCACGGAGCCTTCGGACGATACCCTGGATGCCGGCGAGCGCGACCGGCTGCTGAGCACGCTATTGACCAGCCAGCGTCTGCCGCGCGCGGAGTTTGACCTGGTCATGCGATGCAACGCCTATTTGAGAAAACTGGTGACGCCGCAGGCGCGGGCCATCCTGACGGATGACAATGTGCGCGAGCATTTCAATGCCCTGTACGGCGAAAAGGCGCGGGTGAAGTACATTCGCCTGCCGGACATGCTGGCCGTTTCCAAGGTGGAGGAGGACTTGAAGGCGGGGCGGACGTTTGATGATGAGATGAAGCTGCACGCCTATGATTCCATCGGCCACCCCACGATGGGCGAGCCGTTGCCGTTTACGCGCAAGGACATTAATTATCCGACGGAGTTCAAGGAGGTTGCGTTCGCGCTCAAGCCGGGCGAGGTATCGGACCCGCTGCAGATCAAGGATTCGATCTTTCTGGTGCAATTGGTAGAATTAATTCCGCCGCAGTATGCGAATTTTGACGAATACAAGGATTGGGTGCGGCAGGACCTGTATGATTCTGCGGTGCAGGCGGACATGAAGCAGTATCAGCAAAATCTCGGCCAGATCGCCTTGAAAACGATGGAGATCAAGGATCCGATTCTGCGCCGCCAGTGGGACCAGAAGCTGCAAAACGCCGATAATCTGCGTGAGCAGTTGCTGAAGGAGCAGCAAGCCGGCACCACGCGGCCGGCGCAATCAGCCGCCCCCGCGCCGGCGAATGAGAGTTCCCCATCCCCCGCCGCGGCGCCACCGGCGACGGCGGGAGCGGCGGCCGCGCCAGCCACCGTTCCCGCGCCATAAGCCCGGGCGCCTTCATTTTTCAATACAAAAATTGCTGATTTGAGATTTCAAATCTCAAATTCCGACTTAGGATACCGCATATGTCCGACCAACCGTTCAAGATCGACGTTTCCCCCCGCATCCTGCGCCTGCCGCCGTATTTGTTCGGCCGCATCAATAAGATGAAGTACGACAAGCGCGTGGCGGGGATCGACATTATTGATTTAGGGATGGGCAACCCGACCGACCCGACGCCGGAGTCGGTGGTGCAAAAACTGGCCGAAGCGGCGCGCGACCCGCGCAATCACCGCTATTCCGTGAGTAATGGCGTAGCCGGTTTGCGCAAGGAGGTGGCCCGGAAGTATCAAAGCAAATTCAAGGTAACGCTCGACCCCGAGACTGAGGTGATTGCCACCATCGGATCCAAGGAGGGATTCAGCCACCTGTGCCTGGCGCTGCTGGGGCCGGGGGATACGGCGATTGTTCCCGATCCGGCTTTTCCGATCCATGTGTACGCGGTGGCCATGGCCGGGGCCAATGTGCTGCGCGTGCCGCTGGGGAATGATCAGGCTTTCCTGGACCGGATCGAGCGCACCATCGAGGGGCTGTTTCCCAGCCCCAAGCTGCTGATCCTGAATTATCCGCACAATCCCACGTCGATGACCATCGACCCGGGCTTTTGGGAGCGCGCGATCGCCCTGTGCCGGCGGCGCGGGATCATGATTATCAGCGATTTCGCCTACGGCGAGGTTTGTTTCGACGGATACAAAGCGCCGAGTTTTCTAGCCGCTCCAGGCGCTAAAGAGGTTGGCGTCGAGTTCACTACCATGTCCAAGAGTTACAACATGGCCGGCTGGCGCTGCGGGTTTTGCGCCGGTAATTCCGAGATGGTCAAGGCGCTGGCCACCATCAAGGGTTATTACGACTACGGCATCTTCGCCCCGATTCAGATTGCCAGCATCATCGCCATGCGTGAGCACGCGCAGACGCCGGTCGAGCAGAGCGCGATCTACCAGACGCGCCGCGACGTGGTCTGCCGCGGATTGGATCGCCTGGGTTGGACATACGAAAAGCCGCGGGCCAGCATGTTTGTGTGGGCCAAGATCAAGCCGGAGCATTTGAAGGGGGAGGGAACGATCGAATTCTGCCTGCGCATGATGGATGAGGCCGAAGTGGCGCTCAGCCCCGGCCGCGCGTTCGGCGAAAATGGCGAGGGATATGTGCGCATCGCGGTGGTGGAAAATGAACAGCGCCTCAAGCAGGCGATGGGAAATCTGGAGCGGGCGCTGGTGCCGCATAAGCCCAAACCCAAACGCCAGACGGCGACGGCGAAATGAAGAAGGCCCGACACGCCGCAGCGGCGGATTGCGTAGGGTGGGTTTATCCCGCCAGTCGAATTGGAAAAGGTGGGCGATGCCCACCCTACGCGCTGGCATGCCACGCCCGAAGTGAAGCAACTCGCTGCGATCTCAGTCCCGAAGGGGCGAAGGTCTGTAGCCACGGGTGGAGCGCAGCGCAACCCGTGGAAACCGGCGGAAATCATTTCGCCCCGGCAGGAGCGAAGGAAGGCTCCTCCCACAAGAGCGCTACCTCATCTGGACGGCATCCTCCGCCCCTCCGGGGCGGGCGCGTTCGCTCGTTGCTTTCCACGGGTTACGCTCGCCCGCCTGCGGCGGGACTCGCTTCACCCGTGGCTACAATCCTCCGCCCCGCTGGGGCGGATTCACACGCGCCGAATCAGCCGAGTTCCATTGACCCGGCCCGTGGGGTGGGTTCCCCCTCTCCCTGTACTCAGGGAGAGGGCCGGGGTGAGGGTTCTTCGGCTTGGGGGAACAGCGTGGGAAGAACAAGAGGCGACCCTCACCCTAACCCTCTCCCTGAGTACATAGAGAGGGGACCAGAGCGGCGAGCTCAGTGTGTTGGTGCTTGCGACGAATCCCCATGAAAGTTCTGGCCCGCCTGACCGTTCCGCTGATCCTCGCGGCCGCGGCGATCCGGCTGGCGGGGATTAATTGCCAGCTTTGGCTCGACGAAATCTGGTCGATCCGCCTGGCGCAGAAGGCCGGTTTTCCGTTGGGGGTTTTCACCAATCCCGATCTGAAGCACGACAACAATCATTGGCTCAATACGCTGTACCTGCTGGCTCTGGGCGCGGGCAGGCCGTTCTGGGTCTACCACCTTTTGCCGGAGGTTACCGGCATCGGCACGGTGATCCTGGGATATCTTCTCGCCCGCAAGCGCGGACCTGGGGAGGGGTTCTGCGCGGTTCTGCTGCTGGGCTTTTGCGAATTTCTCATCGAGTATTCGTCGGACGCGCGCGGATATGCGCCGGCCGGATTCTTCACGCTGCTGGGGCTTTTTTGCCTCGAGAAACATCTTGCGCAGCCGCGGCGGGTGACGGCGCTGATGATGTCGGCTGCGGGGGTGCTGGGAGTTTTGTCGCATCTCACGTTCGCGGTGATTCTGGCGGCGCTGGGATTGGCATCCCTCGTCGCACTGATCCGCCAGAAGCGCGGGTGGGTGTGGCCGGCTTCGCAGGCAATGCTCTGGTGGGCGGTTCCGGTCACGATGTTGGCGATGCTCTATTTCGTGGATGTCCGCCACATGGTTTATGGCGGCGGGCCGCCCACGCCGAGCGATTTTCCGAGTCAGGCCGCGGCGATGATTCTGGGGATTTCGCCGGGGTCGTGGCTTGCGCCGTTGCTTGGATTGGCGGCGCTGGTTTTATGCGCGGCTCAGCTTTACCGCCTTTATCGAGCCAACGATGCGGCGTTCACGTTTTATCTCGTCGTCTTCCTCTTCGTCCCCGGCGTGCTGTTTTTATGGCCGAAAAGCGATTACCTGCACCCGCGATATGTTTATGTGGCCGTGCCTCCACTGCTGGTTTTGATGGCGATGGAACTGGGAGGCTGGCTGGCGAAGCCACAATTGCCGCGGTTCGCTGCGGCCGCTTTGCTGGCGGCGTTTGTCCTTGCCAACGTGATTTTGACGACGCGATTCCTGCGCCTGGGCCGCGGCGATTTCACCGGCGCCCTGGCGGCCCTGGTCGATCAGACCGCCAACCCCAACATCGTCGTCGCCGCCAATGAGCATCCGAAATCCACGCTCATGGTGCTGCAATACTACGATGGCTCGGCCGGCCCACGCCTCAAGCCCCACCGCCTGTTGACGCTGAACACCGAGCAATGGGGCGACCACTGGCCGCAATGGATGATCGCCGAAAATGACTACGGCCTGCATGTCGATACACCCAATGGCGTTCCGTTTGTAAGGCGCGGGAGTTTCCCCAAAGGGGCGGTCACCAGCGGCATCGCCTGGACGCTGTACGAAGTGGAAAGCCGCCAACCCAATGTGCGGCCGGAGAATTTGAAGCTGATTCCGCCGCAGTAGGCGATTGGCTGCCAGATCCGACAAAATAATTGTCCATATCCAGCGCCTGGCGCACATTGCTTGGCTGTAGACCAATGAAAGCCGAAGCCCTGAAAGCCGACACCATGAATGATTCGCGACTACTGCAGGACTACGCGGCCAGCCGCCGGGACGAAGCGTTTAAGGCCCTGGTGGACCAATATATCGGGTTGGTCTATTCGGCGTGCCTGCGGCGGTTGAAGGATCGCCACCTCGCCGAGGATGCCACGCAGGCGGTTTTCCTGTTGCTCAGCCAGAAAGCGGCCTCGCTCAGCCAAAGCTATCTCAGCGGATGGCTGCTCACGACGTCACGGTACTCGTGTGCGAATATGCGCAAGAGCGAACGGCGCCGTCAGCGCCGAGAGGAGCGGGCAGCGATGAATCAAGTCACCTCACCGGCTGCGCCGGACGCCGACGTGCTGGACCTTCTCGATGACGCGCTGTGCCATCTTAAACCGGCCGATCGCGAGGCGCTGGTGCTGCGTCACCTGCGGGAGCAGCCGCTGCGAAACGTCGCGGAGGCGCTGGGGATTTCCGAAGATGCGGCGCGGAAGCGCGTCAATCGCGGGATGAGCCGACTGCGGCGATATTTCTTTCGGCGCGGCATCACCACCACGACCGACGCGCTGGGGGTGATGCTCGTCCAGCAGATTCCCGGCGCCTCCCTTTCGGCGGCAAGTCGCCATGCGTTGGCTGAAGGCGTTGTTCAAGTCTGCCAGGCCGGAGGGCACGGCGCGTCTGCGAGCGTCGCCATAGCCAAAGGAACCAAAACCATGATGCTGATTGCGAAACTAAAAACCGCTGCGGCCGTGGCCGTGATCGCCGCGGCGATTGGAACAACAAGCTGGAGGATTTCGCTGGCGCTTGCGGACAGTGCTCCACCGCCCCAGGCGGCCGCGCCGGCCCCGGCGAGTGCGCCGCCGAGTGCGCCGCCCGTCACCTTCACACCCGTCGCGCTCAGACAGGGCGACAGTGTTGTGGGTGTATTAACGAACGGCGTATCGATTGAGGTGCTCGGCGTTGCGCAAAGTCCCTCCAACGGCGGAGGCTGGTGGAAAGCCGACGGCTCGCCACTGGCAAATCCGCCGTATTACAAATTCGGCGGCCAGGTAGACCCGGAGAACATGTTGGCGCTTGAAGTTGCGGTCCATATTGAAAAGCCGACCCTTAACCCGGGGCAGGGGCGGGCGAACGTGCATTGGGATGTCGTTAACTGTGACAGCAGGAGCGCCTCCGATCCCTCTCCCGCCGCACCGGGCTTGGAGGCCAAGGCTTTTAGAATCAAGGATGATCCGGCCGGCTTCACCGTGCGGGCCGTAGTGGCCGCGGGAGATTGGACCACCCAGTACACGGCCGGCGGCGGGGGAAACTCCTCGCAGTCCAATTCCGGGCCGTTCGGGCTTGGGAGAAGATCGTTCCTTTGCGGTCCAGCCAACTCCGACCGCGGCAAAACGCGCATCACGGCCGTTTGCTCGGGCGTCGGGGGCGACGACCCGGATGTGCGCATGGTCGCGGTCGATGACGCCGGCAATGAGCATCCGGCCCTGACCGAAACCACCATCAGCGACGGAACGACGACGATTGGCCAGTTTTTGTCCGAGCTTCCCAGGGCTTCGATCAAAAAGTGGGAATTTCAGACGCGGCCATTCGATCAGTGGATCGAAATCCGCCATGTGGCGCTGCGTCCGGGGCAGAAGACTCAAGTGCAGATCGTGACCAGCGATGGCAAGTGACGGGAGTTCAGCCGCTGGGGAGACCGCGCATTGCAGCAACGACAGAGCCGGCAGGGAAGTTGAATCGATCGCCAGTTTGGCAGACCGGGAACGATCACGGTACAGTCGCTGATCAATGGCCCGTTTATCGATGACCGTCCCATGACTTTCCCATGGCC
>JBEKYH010000295.1:0-6631 GCA_049511115.1 Tepidisphaeraceae bacterium
ACGACCGAAGTCACGCCAGGCAGATGGACATATTGATAATTTCTCTCCACTCTCCCCTGCGGCAAGAACGTCAAGGTCAGACCCAGCCGATCGGCGGTCTGGCGGATCCAGTCGTCCGAGCCATGCCGGAGCGAGCGCCGTCCGGGTCCTTATCAGCGACCTTCTCCGCCGGCAGTTTACTCCAACTTCGCAACCGATGGTCACTGCGCCAGCTCCACCTGCACCGTCTGTCCCGGCGAAACCTTTACGGTCTGCAATCGCGTGAACCGCGCATTGAGTGGACCTCCGTTGGGGGTGCTGACCATGGTGACCGGGCCGACGAGTAAATCTCCGGGAGGGACTTGAGTAATCGTGAATTGGCCCTGCGCGTTGGTCCGGCCGCTGAAGGCGACGAACGGTTGGGCGGCCGATGGGGGCGGGAGGGCGAGCCGCGCGCGAATCTCCTGATCAGGCACGGGATTTCCGCCGCGGGTGAAAGTGCCGGTGATTTGGCCCCAGGCCGTAAGGCGCATGTCGGCGTTTTTGGCGACGGCGTCCTGGTCGAGTTGGGCAAAGCCGATCGGGCTGAAGGCGCAGAGAATAAAGTCGCCCTTTTGGATGGGCAGATGAAAAATCCCCTGGGCGTCGGTGGTGTCCACTCTGTTTCGAATCATCAGGCCGACGGGATAATTGAGAGAGCTATGGGCGAGAATCTCGACCATCTCCACGCCTTGGGCGGGATGGCCGGCAGGGTCGAGGACTGTTCCCTTTACATCCGTGGAACCCGGGTCCAGCGCGAAATCCTGCGTGCCGGGAGTCGCCGTGGCGGCGATGGGTCCGGAGTCCGCCGGCAGGTGGCCGTCGGCGAGGATGCGTATAAACCACGCATCCACAAGTCCGCCGACGCCATGCATGGGGACGGTGAATTTTCCATTCCTGAAGACGCGTGAAGTGTTGGCGACGAAATTCGCGGGTTGGTCGGGATTGCGACGAAAACCGATGATCACATTGAATTGCGCGATGGGTTTATGCGTCTTTGCATCCGTGACCGTGCCGGTAATTGTCGGCGTCAGTGACAGCCGGTACTGGCCGTCGTTTGTCGTCGGCGAATAGGTGACGATATTGAAGTTGTAGCCGTTCTTGGAGGCGCGCAATGCGACCTGATCCGGTGGGGCGTCATGCACTTCGAAGCGGCCGTCCTTGCCGGTGGTTGCATTTAGTTCAAACGAATGAACGCCGTGCCAGGTGTTCAGCGCGACGGCGGCGCCGGCAATCGGCTGGTTGGCGGCGTCGGTGACCTGCCCTTTGAGGGTCCGGCCGGGCGTCATGACAAAATGAATTGTGGGGGCGGGATTCGCCGCTTGCACGGCCTGCATTGCGGGCGCATAGCCGGCAAGAGTGACGGTGATGGTGGTCGAGACGGTCGTGTTGAGGGGGCCGACGCCGAAGTGGCCGTCGTCGTCGGTCTGCCCGTGGGGCGGATCGTTGTTCGCCGTGACCGGCGCCGTGCGCGTGGTGACCTCTGCGTTGGCCAGCGGCCGGCCGTTGCTGTCGACAACATCGCCGGCCACTCCGCCGGCGTGGGGGATGACGAAAACGATGGTTTGCTTCAGCAGGGTGTCGGCGGGCTGGGCGCCGATGGCCGTGGTTATGTAGTCGGGCTTGCTGATGGAGAATTTGACATTGCCCACCTGGGAGCGCGGCACGCTTGGATAAGACCAATGCCCCTGCGCGTCGGTTTGCACGGCGGCTTTTCTCTCGCCAAGCTGCTGCCAGGTCATCTCGATGCGCGCGTCGGCAATGGGCGCTCCCTGCGGCTCTTTCAGTGTGCCGCCGATGACCGCCATATCCGCCGGCGGCGGCGGGGCGGCCCTTCCCGGGGCGGCCGGTGCAACCTGCGCGCCGCTGGTCACAATCACCGTCTGCTGAGGCTCAAACACAAACGCGCGGATCATCCACACGCCCACGCCGACCAGCACGACCAGAAAGAACGCCAGTCCCACCAGCAAGCCGATCAGCGCTCGCCGAGCGGCGGGATCGCGCGCGGGGTCTGGCGTTTTCTGGGTCATGTGGCGTCCTCCAACCCCTTGTTCTCTTATACCGCGGTGAGCGGTCACTGTTTCAACGCGGCCGTCGCCGTCAGCGCGACATCGCCAATTTCCAGGGGCTGCGCGGATGCCGCGTCCATCGCAGACGGCGGCACCGTGAAATGCGCATGTCCCTCGGCGAGAATCAGGCCGCTTGCGGTCACGCGCACGCTGGCGGCAAGATCATAATCACCCGGTGCTACGCCGGAGAAATGAAAACCGCCGTCTGATCCAATGACCGCAACGTGCCGAGCCGCGGCTAACTTCAACGCCAATTGCAATTTGTCCTGCGAGCTGGTGGGGCGGGTATCGGGCTGGAGAGAAATGATCGCTCCAAGGGTGCAATCCTTGCGAGACAGCAAATCCGCGGGGGCGGTGAACCCGCCGGTCACGTCGCGAACATAATCGCCAACGATTACTGTCGCGAGTTGGCCGGCGGTCACCGTAACCTTTGCGGTTGGGCCGGTGACAGTAAAATCCTGCGTTCCACCATTTATCCATGTGTAGATCGTGCAATCGCCGGGCGGTATGCGGTCGAACTGAAATCTCCCCAGGCTGTCGCTTTGGACATCGGACAAATCCACATAACCCAATTGCACCGGCAGCGGCTTGCCATTGGCATCGACCGAGCGACCGTGGCTCGCGTGCACGACGCCGGCCCAGGGCTTGCCGTTGATCCAGACCTGACCTTTGATGTGGCCCCAGGCTATCAACCGCACATCCGCGTTCTTCGCCAGCGCCTCGCCCTGTGCCTCGGCGAATCCCGCCGGCCCATAAGCGATCACCACGAACGGTTTAAGCTGAGGCGTGAAGTCGAATCGACCCGCCGCGTCAGTCACCGTCATCGGGCCCGCGTTGGTTACGCGGCTGCCGATCGGATAGACCGCGTCTTTTGAAAGGTCATCCAGAGCGACCTTAACGCCCGTCGCGGGATTGCCGTCGGCATCCAGCACTCTCCCCACGACATCCGTCCCAGGCTGCAATTGGAAATCCGCCGTCCCCGATGCCTTCATTGCAGCGGAAATCGCCGGCAGATGGCCGGGCGCTTCGATTTTCACAAACCAGGCGTCCACATCTTCGTCGGGCATCGTCTGATGATATTGGCCATTGACAAATTTCCTTGCGGTTCGCCGATCAAACACCGGGTCTGCCGTCGGTCCCTGCCGTGATCCGGTGATCACCGTGAAACTGGCGATGGGGGTTTGTATCCGCGCGTCGACGACGTTGCCGCTGATGACCGGCAGCGCGGCAATGCTGCGGTCGGGAGCGCCCGGCGCGGCGGCGGCGATTCGACTGGTGTCCGCAACGACGGGTATTGGATTGGTCGGCTCAAGAAACCAGCGCGCGGCCTCGACCAATGTTCCCACAATCACAATAAGCAAACCCGCCACCAGCGAGCCGGCGATCAACAGCCGCCGCCCTCGGCGTGCGGCGCTCTCGTCGTGGTAGTCGCCTTCTCGCATCTCGCGCCTCGCAGCCGCCGCTAATTCCTCTTCACTACTACGTCCGGCAGGACCAGGGGATCATCGCTCACGCCACCAGGGATATCCGGCACGGTGAAGGGCACGACCGTCGGTTGCGGAGATCGTCCGGCGTTTATGATCTGCACATTAATCACCATCTGATAATCGCCCGGCGTGACGTTATCGAGCCGGAAGTTGTGGTCGGCGTCAATTTCGGCGTAATATTGGCGCGTACCCGAAACGGCTGGATGTGACGCGATGTACTCCTTGCCCGCTGCCGTCATGCCCCAGAGCTGCATCCACATGTCCTGTGCCGCCGGGGTTCCGTTTCTCACGTTAGCCGGCATCTGCGGCGGCGGGGTGATTCGGCTGGTTCCCGTCACGTTCACGCGCAGAATTATGTCCTGCGCGGCAGCCAGCGCCGGTTGAAAAACCAGTTTTCCCGTGACCGGCCGGCCCATACCGCCGAGTTTCACCGTCGCGGATCCGCCCGGTTTCAAGTCGACGCTCACCATGTCCGTGTAGCCCGATGAGCTGTACCGGCTGGACCGTTGTATCACCAACCGTCCCACCTGCACCGTTCCCGGCGGAACCCGGTTGAAATCAAATGATCCGTCCTGCCCGGCCACCGCGGAAATGTTATTGAAAATCCGCGGGCTGGCCATCGAAAACCGCGCCTGCGGCGTCTGCACAATCACCTGTTTTCCCGCGCCCGGCTGGGTGCCGATGAGGACCTGCCCGCGAATCTCCCCCCACGCGCCCAGCGAAATGTCTCCGTTCTTCGGCAGGCTGTTCTGATCCAACTGGGCAAATCCCGCGTCGGATATTGCCAGCAGCGCAAAGTTGTCCGTCATCGGCGGCAGATCGTAGCGTCCGTCGGCGCCGGTGACGCTTTTGATCTCGCCGCGGTCGATCAGTTTGCCGTTGTTGATGTTGGAACTCATACCACCCATCACCAGCGCCACGGTTACTCCCGCGACCGGCTTTCCGCTGGCGTCCAATACTCTTCCCTGCAAGTCGGCCGCGGGGGTCAGCTCAAAATCGTGGGTATCTCCCCCGTTCAATTTAGGCGACTCAGCCGGCAGATACCCCCGCGCGATGACGCGCACAAACCAGCCGTCAAATTGGCCGTTCAATCGGCTCGTGATTGAGTAGGTTCCGCCGGAAAAATTCTTGGGCTGGTCATTGTAGTAATTCACGGACTGACCCGGGGCGTTAACAAATCCGACTTGCATCGTAAACGCCGCCACCGGCTGATGTGTCTTGGCATCCACCACCTTGCCGGTGAATGTCGGGCCGCCATTCGCCATGGGCGAGGGGCCATTCGTCGATGCCGCCAATCGCGCCCGGGCGGCGGCGTTGTCGATATCGCCGCCCTGAATGATGACGGTCTGTCCCGGCTGATTGACGTAGTAATAGATCAGCGCCACCGAAGCGCCGCATACGACGATCAGACACCCCAGCAACACCGCGAGCTTGGCGATTGCGCTGGGTGCGGTTGACTTAGGGCCTTTCGATTGTTGCTTGGGCGTTTGGGCATCGTTCAGGGTCATGGATCGCTCCTTCTCCGCCAGCTGCGGCGCGTTCAATGTAAGCTGTCTGCCCAGAGCGCCTTCGGACGCGCCAACTCGAAATTCTTGGTTTCCCGCAATACCCTGTCAGACGCCGCCGCTGGATTGGTTGCACGATTCTCCGCGTTTTTGCCTTGCGTCGGGGTTTCGATTAGCTTCGCCTCCTCGCACAAGGCCGCTTGCCCGCGCGATTGCTATGCCCAATGCCGCCCTGGAGTACGCCGTCTACACCGTCTACTTCCTTGTGGGGCCGGGAATGTGGGGGTTGTACGCCATTGGCATGTATCAGGCTCAAAAGCGGATGGACCTGGTGAAGCGGCCGCGCGATCCCGTGCCTCAGCCGCCGCCTCCGATCACCATCCTCATCCCCGCCAAGGATGAAGAAGAACGCATCCGCGATTGCCTTCACTCCGCCCTGGGACAGGATTATAGCAACTTTCAGGTGATTGCCATCGACGATCGTAGCAACGATCGCACTGGCGCCGTGATGGATGAAATGGCCGCTAGGAATGCGCGCCTTTCCATCGTCCATATCCCCCACGGCGATCTCCCGCCGGGTTGGACCGGCAAATGCCACGCTCTCTACCAGGGCGCTCAGCGCGCCACCGGCAAATGGCTGCTATTCGTCGATTCCGACGTGATTCTCGATCCCGACGCGCTCTCGGCCACCCTCGGCGTCGCCGCTAAAAAAGACTTTGGCTTGCTCAGCCTTCTTCCCCGCATGGAAAGCCGCACCATCTGGGAGGGAATGCTCGTCCCACTGGCCGGCGCCGCGGTGGCCGCGCTATTCACCGCCGCCCTCAACAATAACAATCAGCTCCCCAACACGGCGTTTGCCAACGGCCAATTCATGCTCATGCGCCGCGACGCGTACGACGCCGTGGGCGGCCACGAAGCCGTGCGGGATCAATACTGCGAGGACATGGTCCTCGCCCGCCTCTTCAAGCGCAACGGCCACCGCCCGCGCGTGAGCTGGGGCACCGATCTTTGCTCGGTGCGCATGTACGATTCCTTCGCCAAGATCATGCGCGGCTGGAGCCGCATCTTTTACGCCTCCGCCGTCGGGTCGCCCTGGCGGAGCATCCTGGGGATCGTATTCCTGATCGTCTGCTGCTACAGCGACGCCGCCGCGTTTGGCTGGGGAATCTACCGGCATATTCATCCAATCGATGCGCTGCGCGGGTACGGATGGATGATCACGGCCCTGGTGCATTGGGCTTTGATGACCGGCCAGGTGGCGATTATGTATCGCTGGACGCTCAACCCGCGCAGATATGCCCTATTATTCCCAGTGACGGCCATCCTGCTGCTGGTCATTTTCGCCCGCGCCGTCTGGATGTGCCTGACCAAACGTGTCGAATGGCGCGGCACCGTATATCATCACGCCATGGATCATGGCGTCGTTTCTGGAGGCTAAATCATGTCCCTGCCCGCACCGCTCCCCACCATCACGTTGACCAATCCCGATGCCGAGTCGCTGGTTTACCTCAACGGCGCTCACCTGGCCCGCTGGCATCCTACGGGTCAGAAC
>JBEKYH010000296.1:0-7004 GCA_049511115.1 Tepidisphaeraceae bacterium
TCCGGCTCGCGCATGCGCCGGCGGCGCCCGGAAATCACCAGCACTTCGTTTGGTCCCGCCTTCACATAACGGCGAGCATAGAGGCCAAGGAACACAAACAGCAAAAAAACGACCGCGCCAATGGTAATGGGCAGCCAGTACATGCCGGGAAGAGCGTTGACGTCATCCGCGGCAAGAAGGTGGATCATGCTTGTGCTCCTGAGGTGCGAATTTGGGGAGTGCGAATGTAGTAAGTATGACCGACAATGCGCGTGATGGTGACAATCGATTGCTTGGGAACGGCGTCGCCCGACTCCGCCCGCGCCGGCGCGGTGAAGCGCGACCCGCGCCGCGTATAGGCGATCTCGCCCAGTCCGTTCACCGGTATCGGCGTAATCACTTCCGCGGCGTTCCCAATGACTTCCTGCTCGCGCGGCCCGCTGGAACCCTGGGTCATGCGGAAGATCTGGTTAAACAGGGCAAATGTCGCCGCGCCCAACACCAGCCCGGACGATGCCGCCACGACCAGACTGGCCGTTCCCCACCCCAATAACTGCATGGTTGCCAAACCGCCGCCGCCGAAGGAGACGAGAACGATCGGATTGGTCAGGCTCATGTGCATGCCGGAGTCGGCAGCGCCGGGTTCATGCCCCATGCCTTGCACTTCAGGGCCGGAATGTCCAGGTGAATCGAAGCCGTGGTCGAAGTCGTGGTGGTGGCCGAAAAGGCCGAACAGTCCTGCCATGGCTCCGTAGATCAAGCCAAGAAGAAGGCACGCCAGGTAAGCCCAACCCAAAGGGCCGGCGCCCGCTGTGATGGCGAGCAACATAAACCGCTCCTAGCCGCGAGGATGTATGACATTATATTGACATGGGGAGGGGGTGACAAGGCGGTGTGACAGGGCGGTAAACGCCCCGGCGGTTGCTCCGTATTCATGGATGAAGCGTCCGCATTTAACATCCCGCTGCGGACTCGAATGAGGAAACGTCATGGCCAAACACTTCACGCGGCGTTTTTTCATCGCGGCTCTCCTGACGACGGCGCTTAGCGCCGCTGCGCCGGGGCAGAGCCAATATGTCTGGAAGAACGTCAAGGTCGTCGCCGGCGGTTATGTGCCGGGGATCGTCTTCAGCCCCAAACAACCCGGCCTGGCCTACTGCCGCACCGATATCGGCAGCTTCTACAAATGGGACAATTCGGCCAAACAGTGGATTCCCCTGTGCGATTGGTGCGGCGTGTCCAACCTCATGGGCGGCGAGAGCGTGGCCGCCGATCCGGTCGACGCCAATGTCGTTTACCTCGCCGCCGGCATGGGGACCAACCAGCGCGCGGCCATCATGCGCTCGCGCGACCAGGGGAAGACGTTTGATGTGATCGATGTGCCGTTCGTCATGGGAGGGAATTCCGACGGGCGCAGCGTGGGTGAACGCCTGGCGATTGATCCCGATGCAACGAACGTGCTTTACTTTGCTTCGCGGCAAAATGGACTTTGGAAAAGCGAAGATTCAGCCAGCACCTGGAAACGCGTGGATAGTTTCCCCGTCGTCGCGGACGCCGCTCCCTCGGCGCGCTCGGGGCGCGGCGCTGGGGCGGGCGCGGGTCGGGGCGCTGGTTTAAGTTTTGTCGTGTTTGACCCATCCAGCTCCAGCCTCGGCACGCCGAGCAGATCGATCTATGTCGGCTCGGCCAATAACGGGCCGGCCCATCTGTATCACAGCGCCGATGGCGGCGCGACATGGGAAGCTGTGGCGAGCCAGCCGGACGGTTTGCTGGCGCTCAAAGGCGACATGGACGCGCGCGGTGTTCTGTACGTCACCTACGGCAACGGCGCCGGGCCTAACGGGATTACCTCTGGAGCCGTCTGGAAATACGAATCCACGCCCGGCGTTTGGACGGACATCACGCCCATTCCGCGGGCCGGATTCTGCGGCGTGGCCCTGGACCGCCAGCACCCCGGCACGCTCCTCGTCACCACGCTCGACCGCTGGAATCCCGGCGATGACGTGTTACGCAGCACCGACGACGGCAAGACCTGGAAGTCCCTGCGCGAGGGCGCGGCGATGGATATTTCGCTCTCCCCCTACCTTACATTCGGCGGGCGCGCGCCAAAATTCGGCTGGTGGATGAGCGCCCTGGCCCTTGATCCGTTTGATTCCAACCACGCCATGTATGGAACCGGCGCGACGATCTACGGCACGCATGACCTGACCGACGTGGACGGCGGGAAGCCAACGAAATGGTCGGTGGAAGCCGACGGAATGGAGGAGACCGCAATTATCTGCTTAATAAGCCCGACCGAGGGGGCGCATTTGATCAGCGGCTTTGGCGATATTGGCGGATTCGTGCACGATGATCTGGATTTCTCGCCGCCGCAGGGGATGTTCACCCGGCCGGTCTTTACCAACTGCGACGCCCTCTATTCCGCCGATCTAAATCCCAAAATCGTCGTGCGCGAAGGACGCACCAACGCGGGAACGCAGATCGGTTTTTCCGAGGATGGCGGCCACACGTGGCGGCCGATATCGGCGCCGCCAGCCGCTCCGACCACCGGCCCGACCGCGCGTGCGGGCCGCGCCGGCCGCGGTGGCGGTGGCCAGGGAGGCGGAACACTGCTCCTCTCGGCGGATGGCTCGACGATTGTGTTCGGCGGAGGATCGTATCAATACTCGACCAACCAGGGAGCAACGTGGATGGCGGTGAAAGGGTTGCCGGCGAATGTGCGACTCGTGGCCGATCGCGCAAATCCCAAAAAGTTTTATGCCATTGACGCCGCCAACAGCCAGGTCTTCACCAGCACCGACGGCGCGGCGACGTTCGCCCTCTCGCCCTCGCAGGGATTGACCGGCGGAGGCGCGGGTCCCGGCGGCGGCCGCGGCGGCGGAACGCGCCTGTGGGCCACGCTGGGCGTCGAAGGCGATCTCTGGATCGCCGGCGGCCGCTCGCTTTTGCATTCCACCGATGGCGGCAAGACCTTCGCGCCGCTGGCCAAAGCCCCCACTGTGCTGGCCGGCGGCTTATGCTTCGGCTTCGGCAAAGCCCCGCCGGGAAAAACCTACCCCGCACTCTTTGCCGCCGGCGCCCTCGATGGAGTCACCGCCGTTTACCGCTCCGACGACGCCGGCGAATCGTGGCTGCGCATCAACGACAATCAGCATCAATACGGCACGCGCTTCCGCTGCCTGTGCGGCGATCCGCGCGTGTTCGGCCGCGTCTACGTCGGCACCGATGGGCGGGGGATTGTGTATGGCGATATTGGCAATTGATCGGATCATTATTGGGTCAGAACATGGAAGTACCTGCCGAATTGGAACGAGTAAGGCTTCAATCTCAACAACTTGGGATTGGAGCTATTGTAGTCCACACGGTAAGTGGCGCTGGCCAGGAAATGAAGCTCACATTGTGGCGCGCTAGCTCGGCTTTCGAGCTGACTCCAGGCCAACTTGCCGCGCTGAAAAAACAGAGCGTTGAGGATTTGCTCGATTGCTGCCGACAAAACACGGACAAGGTAAAGATGTTGCATCCGGTGGTTGAGGGCTCGAACGTCGGCACAAATGAGGACGGCCAACGCTGGTGGGTTCTAATGTTTGGATCTGACGTTGTGCGCAAAACGGGAATTGCATTTATCGCGATCGCCGCGGCGATTGACGAGACAGACGCAACGGCCCGTGTTGCAAAGGTAAAGGAGCTATTTGAAGAGTAATAATAGAGATCCACGGTGAGGCCTCAGCGGGCTCCATTCTGTTGCGACGATCCGCATCAATACGGCACACTTCCGCTGCCTCTGCGGCGATCCGCGCGTGTTTGGCCGCGTCTACGTCAGTACTGAGGCGCGGGGGATTGGGTACGATAAGGGAGTCTGACCCGGGTCGGGCTAAACCGATCTTAGTCTGCCGGTTAGCTGACACGGGAAACAGCAACAACGTCTGTTCACGGCGACACATACGCTTCCATTACTGCCACTTTGATTCGCTCGCCGGGGCGCAGCGGCGCATTTTCGTCAACCCCGTTCATGACCGCAGTCGTCTTGATATCCCACTGATTGTCCATTCGTCGCGACAAGTCCGCGAGGGTTTCGCCGGGTAGGGCTTGGGCGATTCGCAATCGGGTCACCGTAATTGAAGCTCTCTCCTGGGGCGCCAGATCGTGAAAGCTCTCGACGACGCCGCGGACGGCCGTGAGATTACTTGACGTCGCGATGGCGAGAAATCGATACGTGATGCCGCGATGCTGCAACCACGTGATCTCCACATTGTCGACGGTTCCGTCATCCTCCAGCGTCAGCGAGATGCGCCGCGCCGGAATATCTCCGATCGTGACGGATTCCGCCGGTGGAGCAGTCAGGTTTTCGCGATGCAACTCGGCGATGAACTCCTCGGCCGCCTGGTCGGGGCTGGTGACCCCTGCTGGACGATTGAGCAACACAGCCGCATCTTGCGTCGGCGCGAGGATGACGATGCCAGCCGGCATGCTTACGTCCAACCACCCGTGCGGCGCGGTGAATGCGAAACCCAGCGTCGGTTGCATAAACGAATCGCCGACAAAGATGCCGGCCGCCGGATTGTCGCGAAGGACAAGGCCGTCAAGCAGGGCGACGTAGGCGTCGCGATCGTGCGGCAAAGGCGGCGGCGTGATCGTCGCCGCGAGCTCATCGGCGCGCACTCGCGTGGCGGCCACGCGCTCCGGCGTTTGCGGATGCGTCTGGAAAATGCTCGGAATGCGCTGGTCATGCGGATTGCTGGCGAGCAATTCGAACTGACCGAGACGATCGAGAAACTCCGAAAGCGCATGCGGATCGAACCCGGCGCGGGCGGCGAGTTCCTGCCCGGTCCGGTCGGCCTCGCGCTCCTGATCGCGGCTGTATCCTGCCAGAAATATCCCGCCCACACCCTGCGCCGGCGCGGCCAGGAGATCACCCGCCAGCGGCGAAACCGTCCCGACGACCGCCCCGGGAAGGGTGAATATCCCCGGCACGGTCGCCGCTTCCAGCCTCTGTGCCGCGTGCCGCCTGATCACGTGGGTCGTTTCGTGTCCGAGCACGCACGCCAGCTCATCGGGCGAGTTGGTCAGCGCGAGCAGCCCGCGCGTCACATAGACGTAACCGCCGGGAAGGGAAAAGGCGTTTGCCACCGGCTGGTCGATGATGTGAAACTGAAAATCATACTGCCGATTGCTGACCTGACTGACCACCTTCTGGCCGGTCTCGTTCACGTAGGCCGTAAGCGCGGCATCGTCATAGAGTCCGACCTTCGCCTCCAGTTCCTTCGATGCTTCCCCCCCGACCTTCCGGTCCCATTCCGCCGAGTGCGCGCAGCCACAGGCGAAGGCGGCGAGCAACGCACAAAAGAACATCAACTTCAGCGAGTTTCGATTCACAGGCCACATCCCGGTCGTGATCCTCAAATCAAACTCCATCCCTCTCACTTCCCACCTCCGCCGGCCGGCGCGGGTTCGCCCAGCCAGTCCGTCAAAATCGGCCTCATCGCATCAGCCCAGACTTGATAACCCTTTTCCGCCGGATGCAGGTTGTCACTGCCCATCATGCCGGGCAGAAGCTTCCCATCCTTATCAGCGAGTTTGTCATTGAGATTGAGAAACTTGACGGTCTTGTCATCCGCGAATTTAGCAATCGCTTCATTGGCCTTGCAGATGTTATCCCAGATATCCGTCGGCGTCTTTCCCTTGTCATTGCGAGGCATAATCGCGATCAGCAGCACCTTGGCGTTCGGCGCCTTGGCCTGGATTGCGTCGATGACCGCCTTGATGCCTTTGACGGTATCGTCCACCGAGTTGGCGCCATAAGTGGCATTGAACGCGAGGTTGTTGGTGCCGATCATCAGCACGACAACTTTCGGATGAACGCCATCCAGCTCGCCGTTCTCGATTCGGTAGAGCACATTCTGCGTGCGGTCGCCGGAGATGCCATAGTCGCCCGGCTTCCAGCCGCCGAGATTGCTGGTCCAGTTGGCGGCAAAGCGGGATTTCCAGAAGTCGGTGATCGAATCGCCCAGCATATAGAGATCAATCGGCGCCGTGCCGTCAGCCGCGGCCTTGGCGGTTGCGACGAGCCGGTTGTGGCGATTCATCCAGCCTGGGCTGATCGTGCCCGCCGCATTGGAGCGCGACGCGCTTGGTTTGGTCGGATCCTCCACCATCGCCGCCGGCCGCGTTGCGGCTGGCGGTGCGCTCGCCGCCGGCGCCGCCGCCCCCGCGCGCAAACATATTGCCCCGATCAATCCCAGCAAAAGCCACCGATTGCGCTTCATGAATGCCTCCAGCCAGGGTTGCCTCGCCTCAAACATTACGTTCTTCGCACGAAATGTGAATGGATCGAAAGCCGCGGGCAAAGACATTTCCGCCGCTGCGGGGGAGGCTTTGAAACAGCCTCTACGCCGGCGCCATCCGCCCCCGCGGCTGCGGCGCGCGCACCAGCGAACCGCACCAGATGCGGAAGCGGTCCAGATACAAATAAATAACAGGTGTCGTGTAAAGCGTAAGCAACTGGCTGAAAATCAATCCCCCCACGATGGCGATCCCCAGCGGCCGCCGGAGTTCCGAGCCGGTCCCGCCGCGGACGGCCAGGGGCAGCGACCCGAGCAAGGCGGCCATTGTGGTCATCATGATCGGGCGGAAGCGCAGGAGGCAGGCCTGGAAAATGGCGTCGCGCGGGGCCAGGTTATTGGCGCGCTGCGTCTCGATGGCAAAGTCGATCATCATGATCGCATTCTTCTTCACGATGCCGATCAGGAGGATGATGCCGATCAGGCCCATCACGTCGAGTTCCGTGTGCGTGAGGAGCAGGGCCAGCAGTGCGCCCACGCCGGCCGAGGGAAGAGTGGAGAGAATCGTGATGGGATGGACGAAGCTTTCGTAAAGCATTCCCAGGACAATGTAAACGGCCAATATGGCGGCGGTGATGAGGATCGGCTCATTGGCGAGGGAAACCTGAAAGGCCTGGGCGGTTCCCTGAAAGCTGCCGTGAATGGACGGGGGCATGGCGATTTCCCGCTGGGCCTGGTTAATGTCCG
>JBEKYH010000297.1:0-6567 GCA_049511115.1 Tepidisphaeraceae bacterium
CGAAGCGCAGGCGCTTCTGGCGCAGGAAAAGGCACAGGGCGCCCATTACGGCGGAGATGTCACCCTGCTTGGACTTTCCTCCACCAGCCGGCAGTTTAATCTCGGTGTGGAAGATGACTGTGTGAAACTATTTGAAAGCCAGTACGGCCGCACGCCGGATTCCACGCTCACGATGGCCCTCAACGATTACGCAAAAAAGCAGCGCGATGCCGCCTTGCAATTGCTCCAGACCGCTGTGAACTCGGCCACCCCGGATCAGAAAGTTGGATACGAGCTCGCGCAGGCCAGGTATCTGGAGTTCCTCCAGAGTTCCGATAACAGCAACACCGATACCCCCGCCTGGCAGGCGGCCACCGCCGCCTGGAAGAAACTCGGCGATGAAAATCCCAACAACCTGACCGTGCAGCGCGCGGTCCTTGGGTCAAGGGCGGCATTCCGCGATCGCGATTTTTACTCTCGCTCCATTCAGCACGTCAAGGATCTCCAGGGACCTGATTCCACCGCATGGAAACTTGCCCAGGCACATTGGATGCTCGACCCGTCAAAGGATGCCGGGACCGCCTCGCAAGTTGACGCCAAGACCGCCGCGCAAGCGATCGCCCTCCTGCAGGATGTCGCCCAGCGCGAGCCGGATTCCGTGGGCGCCCATGTGCTTATGGCCATCGCCAAGCAGCGCGATGGACAAATCTCCGCCGCCGCTGAAGAGCTGCAAGCCGCCCAGCGCCAAGACCCGCAGTCCCCCGGCGTTGATGTGATGATGGCCGGCCTGATGCAGGATCGCGGTGATTTCAGCCACGCTCACGAACAGTTGGAGCTGGCGGCCAATCAAAAGGAAGCCAGCCCCCAGGTCCGCGAAGACACCGCCACTCTAATGGCGGATCAGGGAGACCTGGCAGGCGCGCAACCGATTCTCGAGAGCCTTGCCAAAGACCCTCAGACCACCAGCCCGAATATCAGGCTGAAATTGGCCGCCGTCTATGGCCAATCCAAACAATTCGATAAGGCACAGACCCTGCTTGACGCGCTGATGAAGGAGCTTCCGCCGGCAAGCGATGCGCCGCCGGACCAGTTGCAGGCGTACCTGGCATTGCAGCAAAAAGCCATCATGATGTCGGCGCGGCTTCATGCGTTCCAGCGCGATCCTGAAAAAGCCGAACAGACTCTTGCCCGGCTCAGCGCCCTGAAACTAGCGCCCGGCGAAGCCGAGCAGGACGTGGGCGATTTCCGATACAGCACTGGAAATTTTGATGCGGCGGCCCAGATGTATCTCCAGGCCGCCCACGCAGCCCCCGCCAACTCCATCCATTGGCTCAGCCTGATGGACGCTCAGTGCCGCCAAGGTAAGCCCTCCGACGCTCTGGCAACCGCCGAAGTGGCGCTAAAATCCATCCCCATTGATTCCAACGACTCAATAACCGAGGACAATGTCAACCATCTCAACGGCTTCCTGCTGCAAAAAGATTTGGTCGCCAAAGCCACCGATTTGATGGCAACCGGCAGTGACACATCCGTGATGCGGAGGCTTCTATCGTTTCTGGTCCGGGACCCCTCGCCCGCAGGCGACGCCGCGGACACCCTCAAAACCATGGAAGACCTTGCCGCGTCCGACAAATCGGTAGACGAAGTTTTGCAGACCTTGCAGAAGCTGAGCAACGACCATCCGCGCTTCCTGCCTGCCCAGACGGCGCTGACCGACGTCCAGCTTAGCGTCGGCCGATGCTCCGACGCCGTCGATTCCGCCTCCCACGCTGTCCAGGCCTTCCCCACCGAAGCTGAGCCGGCTGCACAAGCCGTCAAGGCATTCATTCTCCTGGGGCGATGGGCCGACGCCCTGCAAATGGCCCAGACTTGGGGCGACCGCGCCGTGGAAGATACCCTTGATGCCGACCTTAGCATCGCCCAGATGGAACTGAAACTGGGCGATCCCGAGAAATGCGTCTCTACGCTGGAGCCCTACCTTAACGCGCCCTATGCCACGGACGTGCAAAAGTGGGAAATCGCCCTCACGCAGGCGCAGGCCCTGGTCGCCGAAAACAAACCCGCCGACGCCGTCAACCTCCTCTGGCCGCTTGCCCAAACCTCGCTGGGCAACCAGTCGGACTGGATGAAATTCACTGTCAATAGCCTCCCCCCCGATCAGGCCGAAACATGGCTTAATCGCATGGGAGAGTTCCTCAAGACCAAACCCGAATTCGCCCGCTCGCAGATCGAGCTCGCTAAGAACTGGGATTTGCTCGCCGAGAATACCAGCGACAAACGGTACGCCAAACTGGCCCGCGACCTCGTGCACAGCCTCTCGGCCGACCCGCAAATCGGCGCCACCGCCGTCTGGTGCCAGGGCCAATTCGACGAAGAGGACGGCGATAGCAAGGGCGCCCAGGCCGCCTACCGGGAGGCGATCTCCATGGCCAAGGCCACTCCCTCCGGTCATCTCCCTGAGGCCGAGAACAATCTCGCCATGCTCCTGGCCACGCACGGCGGCGATATGAAGGAAGCCGTCTCTCTCGCGCAGCAACTGGTCAAGGCTAATCCACAGCCCGTCTACTATGACACCCTCGCCACCGTCCTCAGCAAAAACGATGATTACACCGATGCCGCCGCTGCCGAACTTACCGCGGTAAAGGACGAGACGAACATCCATAATCTCGCCAAGTGGCACGTCAATCTCGCCCGCCTCATGGCCGACCAGGGCAAGCGCGATCAGGCTTTGCGCGTCATTGCCGAACTTGACCTGATGACCCCCGGACCCGGCGAACTGCCCACGGAGTACCAGCAGGAATTGGCTGCCTTGCGCAGCATGTTGGGGTCAACCCCCGTTCTGCGTCCTCGCGACGCGTCCACTCGCCCCTCATGACGCAAACACCAAGAAAAATCGCCGTTGTTCACGACTTCCTCTACTGCTACGCCGGCGCAGAGCGCGTGCTGGAGCAGATCATTCGTCTCTATCCCCAGGCCGATCTCTTTGCCCTCTTTGATTTCCTGCCCCCCAGCCAGCGCAATTTCCTCGGCGGGCGCGCCGTCAACACCAGCTTCCTGCAGCGCATGCCCGCCGCGCGCAAGCGCCACCGGAATTATCTCCCGCTGATGCCCCTGGCCGTCGAGCAGCTCGACGTATCAAGCTACGACCTGGTCATCTCCAGTTCCTATGTCGCCGCCAAGGGCGTCCTGACCCGCCCCGATCAACTGCACATTTGCTATTGCCATTCGCCCGCGCGCTTCGCCTGGGATTTGCAGAACCAATATCTCTCTGAATCCGGATTGCATCGCGGCGTTAAATCAGTTCTGGCCCGCCTGATCCTTCACTATTTCCGGGCCTGGGATGTGCGTTCGGCCAACAGTGTCGATGTCTTCATCGCCAACTCCGAAACCGTCGCCCAGCGCATCCGCAAAATCTACCGCCGCGATTCCATCCGGGTATATCCGCCGGTCGATCTGGAGCAGTTTCTCCCGCGCTTGGAAAAGGAAGACTTCTATCTGACCGCCTCGCGCCTCGTTCCCTACAAGAAAATAAACCTGATCGTCCAGGCCTTTTCCAGCACGCCCAAGCGTAAGCTCATCGTCATTGGTGAAGGCCCGGACTTCGCCAAAATCGCCCGCCTTGCCGGCCCCAACATCACCATGCTCGGCTTCCAGTCGGGCCAATCCCTGCGCGATCACATGCAGCGCGCCCGGGCATTCGTCTTCGCCGCCGAGGAAGACTTCGGCATCGTCCCGCTCGAAGCGCAGGCCTGCGGCACACCGGTCATCGGCCTCGGCCGCGGCGGACTCGTCGAAACGATCATCCCGGGCGAAACGGGTCTGTTCTTCGACGAACAGACGCCCCAATCCCTGCTGAAAGCCTTGGACGATTTTGAAAGTCGCCCCTTTTGGGATGCCGAGCTGATCCGCCGCAACGCCGAACGCTTTTCCATCGCCCGCTTTTGCGATGAATTCTCCGGCGTCGTCGAGAGCCAGTGGGATGATTTCCAGTCCCGCCGCCAGCGCCTCTCCGGCATGACAGGAATTGTTGAAGAGTCCCGTAAAATCCCAATCCGGATTGGAGCCAAATAGCCCATGACCGCCGCCGTGCAACAGCGTCGCCCCGATGCCGGCTCCGTCCGCACCAGCCTTTGCGCCTCGCTGGGCGCTTTGGCGCGCCGCCTGCCCCGGTTCCGCGCCAAGACCAAACTATTCCGCTCGCTGGCCACGGCCCTGCTGGGCCGCACTCGTCGCGCGGTCGTCCCCGTTCAGCTTACCGACGGCAGCCGCCTGCTCCTCGACCCGCGCGGGCGCACTGAAGCCAGCGCCTTCTACCTCGGCAAACTGGACAATGACGACCTCGACTTCTTTCGCTGCTGCATCGGCCCGGCCGCTGTCGCCCTGGACATTGGCGCCAACATCGGCCTGGTCACCGTCCCCTTGGGCCGAGCCCTGCGGACCGAGGGTGGCAAACTTTTTTCCTTCGAGCCGGTCGCCGCCAACGCCGAACGCCTCGCCGCCAATCTTCATCTGAATGATCTGGACCAGACCGTCACCCTGATCCGCTGCGCTCTCGGCGACGCCGAAGGCCACGCGGATATGGGCCGCGAGATCGGCGGCGGCGCCGCAACCGGCAACGCCGCCTTCCGCGCCGCCGCGGGCAGCATGGGTCAGCAACTGGAGTGGACCACCGTCCCCGTCCGCCGCCTTGATGACATTCTCACGGCATTTGCCCTCACCCGCCTCGATTTCATCAAGATCGATGTCGAGGGCGCGGAAGGCGGCGTCCTGCGCGGCGGCCTGGAAACCATCCGCCGCTTTCGTCCCATCATCTATGGCGAATTCAATGCCGAATTGATGCCTCGCTTCGATTTCACCTTCGCGGACGTCGGTCCTCTTTTTTCCGGCCTGAATTACCGGCCCATGGCCTTCAGCCACTGGCTCGATCTGGACGATGTGCCCTACGAGGCCGGCAGGGGCAACGCCGTCCTTTGCCCCGCGGAAAAGGCCGATGCGTTATTGGCCCGCTGCGCCACCGCCCGCAAGGAATGGCGACGGTCCATGTAGAGTCAGGTAATGCGATGGAATTGATGTAAACTTCCACATCTCCCATGAACTCAATCGACCCCGCCATCTCCGTCCGCGGCCTCTCCAAGGCGTACACCATCTTCCACGACCAGGAGGATCATTCCACGCTTGCCGAGGCTCTTCTCGCCCGGATGAAAAATCCGCTCAAGCGGCAGAAATCCGAGACCTTCTGGGCCTTGCGCGATGTCAATTTTGAAATGAAAAAGGGCGAGGTTCTCGGCATCATCGGCCGCAACGGCGCCGGAAAAAGCACCCTGCTCAAAATCCTCAGCCGCATCACCGAACCGACCGACGGCGAAATCCGCCTCTACGGCCGAATCGGCAGCCTCCTCGAAGTCGGCACCGGCTTTCACCCCGAACTCACCGGCCGTGAAAACGTCTTCCTCAACGGCGCCATCCTGGGCATGCGCCGCTGGGAAATCCAGAAATACTTCGACGCCATTGTCGAATTCGCCGGCGTCAGCCAGTTCCTCGACACCCCCGTCAAACGCTACAGCAGCGGCATGTACGTTCGCCTTGCCTTCGCCGTCGCCGCGCATCTCGCCAGCGAGATTCTCGTCGTTGACGAAGTCCTCGCCGTCGGCGACGTGGAATTCCAGAAAAAGTGCCTCGGCAAGATGAAGGATGTCGCCCAGAGCGGCCGCACCGTGCTGTTTGTGAGCCACCAGATGCAGGCCATCAGCACCCTCTGCACGCAGGTCATTTATATGCAGAACGGCCAGATCGACTTCCAGGGTGATGTCACCGAGGGCATCTCGCGCTACCTCAACAGCCGCAAACTCCCCGGCGCCGCCCGCAGCCGCCCGCGCCGCGCCGCTTCCCCCGACTTGAAGTTTACTTCCATCACCAGCGACAAAAATGTCTATCTGAGCACCGACCCAATCGCCATTGATATCGATATTTCGGCGCAGACCGACAAGTTTCCCAGCTATTGGATCAGCCTGGAGATCGCCAACTCCATGGGAATCACGGTGCTGCACCTCGATTCACGGCTGCTCAACATGGAATTCCCCGCCGTCGGCCAGCGCACCGTCCGCTTCACCATCCGCGACGCCCGCCTCGCCCAGGGCGATTACATCGTCAACGCCTATCTCTGCACCGCGACCACCATCGCCGACCGTTTCGACGAGGCCATGGAATTCACCATCGCCCCCATCCTCCCCTACCCCGGCAGCCGCAACGATTGCGCCCGCCGCGCCATCGTCTACCCGCGCCTCCAGATCGAAGACCTGTCCGCCGGTCCGGCCGCGACTGAATCGGCGCCCCAGGAAACCGCCACCGTCCAACTCGGCCCTTGAATCAAAAAGAACTCTCACCATCCGCTCGGCTGCGCCTCGCTTGAGGACACAGGGGCCACAGAGGGAAAACAAAAACAATTCTGAATGTGAATTCTGAATTACCTCTGTGTCCTCTGTGTCCTCTGTGGTGAATCTTTGATTTTCTTCGCTTCTTCGCGTTCAAAGCATTTTTAAGCATTCCAGTGTCCGAATCCCTCCTGACCGACGATCGCGTCCGCGGCTT
>JBEKYH010000298.1:0-6556 GCA_049511115.1 Tepidisphaeraceae bacterium
ATCTGAAGCTTCAGCCGCGCATGAAGAACCCGCTGATTTCGCGCGTGAAAATCATGGCCGGCATCGACATCTCCGAAAAGCGCCTCCCCCAGGACGGCCGCATCAAGATGCTGATCGACAAGGTGCAGGTGGACTTCCGCGTCAGTTCGCTGCCGGCTTACCACGGCGAATCCGTCGTGTTGCGTATTCTGCGGCCGGAGTCCGTCCGCATCGGTATTGTCAACCTGGGATTTGAAGAGGAAGACAACAAGGCGTTTCAAAAGATCATCAAGCGCCCCAATGGCATCTTCCTCGTGACCGGGCCGACGGGTTCGGGAAAAACCACCACGCTTTACGGCGCGCTCAATGAACTGAACCGTCCCGACCGCAAGATCATCACCGCCGAAGACCCCGTCGAATATAATTTCATCGGCATCAACCAATGTCAGGTGCGCGAGGCGATCGGCCTCAGCTTCGCGAAGATTCTTCGCGCCATGTTGCGACAGGCCCCCAATATCATTCTGGTCGGTGAAATCCGCGATAAGGAAGTCGCCGAAGTGGCCGTGCAGGCAGCTCTCACAGGTCACCTGGTCTTCAGCACGCTGCACACCAACGACGCCCCCGGCGCCATCACGCGCCTGATCGACATGGGCGTGAAGCCGTTCCTGGTGGCCAGTTCGATCCAGGCGGTCATGGCCCAGCGCCTGGTGCGCGTCCTTTGCCCCAAGTGCAAGCAGCCGGACAAAAACCCCGACGAAAAATGGATGCGCCTGACCGGCATCACCAAAAACGACATCAAGGACCGCCCGCTTTTCAAGCCGGTGGGCTGCGACCATTGCACCAACACCGGCTTCCGCGGCCGCCAGGGCATCTTCGAGATGATGGTGATGAACAACGAGATTCGCACCATGGCCTTCGAGCGGGCGCCCACCAACAAAATCCGCAAGGCGGCAATTGCTTCGGGAATGAAGACGCTGCTTCAGGACGGCCGGGCCAAGGTATTGCGTGGCGTCACCACGCCGGAGGAAATCGTCAAGGTTGCCCAGATCGAGGGCGTTTTGTAGGCGAGGTAGCTAGTCATGGCATCGACCATTCAAATTGACCGCTTGCTCGATACGGTTGTGCGCCGCAGCGCGTCGGACCTTCACCTGGCGGTTGGCCGGCCGCCGGTCCTGCGCCTCAACGGCCAACTGCGCGATCTTCAGACCAAAGTCCTGGAGCCGGAAGACACGCAAGCGCTGATGAAGTCCATCACGCCCGAGCGCATCCAGCAGGAATTCGAGGAAAAAGGCAGCGGCGACTTCGGTTTTGCCTTCGGAACCGCGTGCCGTTTTCGCGTGGCCATATTTAAGCAAAAGGGTTTCGTCAGCCTGGTCTTGCGGCGCATTCCCAGCAAGCTGCTGACGTTCGAGCAGATCGGCCTGCCTGACAAAGCGCGCGACATCTGCCGCCGCCCGCGCGGAATGTTTCTGGTGACCGGCCCGACCGGGTCAGGCAAGACCACGACGCTGGCCACCATGATCAATTACATCAACGAGAATTTCGACCGGCACATCATCACGATGGAAGACCCGATCGAGTATTACCACAACCATAAGAAATCGATCGTCGTGCAGCGCGAGATCGGCGTGGACGTTCCGGATTTTGCAGAGGGCCTCCGCCGCGCTTTGCGACAGGACCCCGACGTGATCCTGGTCGGCGAAATGCGCGATCTGGTTACGATTTCCTCGGCCATCACGGCCGCCGAAACCGGACACCTGGTGTTCGGCACATTGCACACCAGCGGCGCCGCCAGCACGATCAACCGCATCATCGACGCCTTCCCGACCGATCAGCAGGAACAGATTCGCGTGCAGTTGGCCAACAATCTCATCGCCGTGCTTTCGCAGGCGCTGTGCCCGCGCATCGACGTCGAGGGCGTGTGCGCCTCTTACGAATTCATGTATCTCACGCCGGGCATTCAGAACCTGGTCCGTGAGAACAAGGTGTTCCGAATCGACAGCGAAATCCAGACCGGCAAGAAGTTCGGCATGCAGTTGCTCGACGATAATCTGTGGGGCCTTTTCCAGGCCGGCAAGATTTCCAAGGAAGAGGCCATCGACAAGAGCAAGAACCCCAATCTGATGGCCGAACGGTTCACTCGCGCCGGCGTGGACATTGGCGAGTTGGCCGAGGAATTGGAAGGTGGCGGCTCCGCGACCAAGCCGGCTTCCGGTGCGCCGGGCGCGCCGCCTGCCGCACCGCCGGTCTCTTCCGCGGCCGCCGAGGCCGAACGTCAGGCCCAGATGGCCAAGAACCGGGCGCGAATGCTCGGGCAGAAAGAATAGAACGATTGTGCCGGCTGCGAGACCAATGCCGAGGTCTTGCCGCCGAACGAGGATTTAAAAATGGCTGGCCCAACGAACGTGCCTCCGACGCCGCCCAATCCGGGCGGCATCCCTCCCATCGATCAACTCAAGGACCGCAAAGTCGGGCGTGTGCTCACCAAGATGGGAAAGGTGACCAAGGAGCAGGTCATCGAGGCCCTCGGATTTCAGCAGAAAAAGGGCGGCCAGCTTGGCCGCATCCTGATTGACCTGGGCTACATCGTCGATAGCGATCTCAACATCGCCCTGGCCGCCCAGCGCGGATTTGAACTGGTCAATCTTGAGGGGCTGGAAATTCCGCCCGCAGTGATTGCCGCCGTTCCCTCCCAGTTAGCTACAACCTACAAGGTCCTGCCGATTGAATTTGACCCCGGCTCCAAACGTCTGGTGGTGGCGCTGGCCAGCCACGACAACTTCCGGGCACTTGATGATCTGCGCAGCCTCATGGGCTACAACGTGGTGGCCAAAATCGCCGACGGCGAAGCCATCGACCGGCTCCTGGCCAAATATTACCAGGCCGCCGCCGAGGAAATGTCGCAAATCCTCAGCAATATCCAGACCGACGATAACCTGAAGGGGCTGAAGGATCGCGGCGCGAGCATCGACATCGCCGACCTCACCCAGGCCGCCGACAGCAACGAAATCCGCAAGCTCATTAATCTGGTTCTGCTCCAGGCCATCAAGGACAAGGCCTCAGACATCCATTTCGAGCCGTTTGAAGGCGAATTCAAGATGCGCTACCGCATCGACGGCGTGCTCTATGAGATGCTGCCGCCGCCGGCAGAAATCGCCCCGGCCATCAGCAGCCGCATCAAGGTCATGGCCAACCTGGACATCGCCGAGCGGCGCCTCCCCCAGGACGGGCGCATCGAACTGAACGTCAATAACCAGCAGATCGACCTGCGCGTCAACGTGCTGCCCACCATGTTCGGCGAATCAGTGGTCATGCGCGTTCTCGACCGCGGCAACGTCAGCCTCGATCTCGACAAGCTCGGCATGCGCGAGGACGACCTTGAAGTCGTCCGCCAGCTCATTCACAAGCCCAACGGGGTCGTTGTTGTCACTGGCCCGACCGGCTCAGGCAAGACCACCACGCTTTATTCCGCCCTGCGCGAGTTGAATGACCCCAGCAGCAAGCTGATCACCGCCGAAGACCCCGTTGAATACGACATCGACGGCGTTGTCCAGTGCCAGATCAAGCCGGAAATCGAACTGACTTTCGCGCGAATTCTCCGCGCCATGCTGCGTCAGGACCCGGATGTCATTCTCGTGGGCGAAATCCGCGACCACGAAACGGCCAAAATCGCCGTTGAGGCGTCCTTAACCGGCCACCTGGTCTTCAGCACCCTGCATACCAACGATGCCCCCAGCTCGATCGCCCGACTGCTTGATCTGGGCCTGGAGCCGTTCATGGTGACCGCGGCTATCGAGGGAATTGTCGCCCAGCGCCTGGTGCGCAAGATTTGCCCCAAATGCAAGTCGGAATACACCCCAACCGAAGAGCAATTGCTGGAACTCGATCTACGCCCCGATGATGTGGCCGGAAAGATATTCTATTTCGGCAAGGGATGCGATTTTTGCAACAAAACGGGGTACAAGGGCCGCCAGGGCCTGTACGAAATCATGGTGCTCGACGACGAAATGCGCGATTTGATCGTCAAACAGGCCAGCACGCAGGTTCTTCGCGCCGAGTGCCGCAAGCGCGGCATGAGGCCCCTGCGCCAGTCCGGGCTGATGGCCATTTATGATGGCGTCACGACGATCGAAGAGGTCGTTCGCGAGACGCTGATGGAAGAAGAATAAGATACCTTGCCTCGCCGTTGCTTGATTTCGCCGATATTCTGGTTGCCGCGCCTTGGTGGACAGCGCGTATAATGGGGGGCGGCAAGGTGCGTCTGTTGCGTCACCCCCGTGCCGCCGATGGGAAAAAGCCTCCGCAATGCGGGGGAAGCGACTTTTGGAGAGCTAAGCCATGCCTACCTTCGCGTTTGAGGCGATGAATAAGAGCGGGCAGGAAGTCAAAAACGAGATCGTGGCCGAGACCCACGACGAGGCCATCGCGCGGATACGCCAGCAGGGTCTGTTCCCGACCAAGGTCCGCGAGAAATCCGTTAAAAAGCTGGGCAAGAAAAAGGCCGCCGCGGCGGGTGGCAGCGGAGTGCCCCTGCGGAAGATGCCGATGGCCATCGGCGGCGTGCCGCGCAAACAACTGGTCAACTTCACCCGCCAGCTTTCCACGCTGCAAGACGCCGGTTTGCCTATCCTGCGCAGCCTCCAGATTCTTGAAGAGCAGCTAAAGCCCGGCCTTCTTAAGGCCATCGTGGGCGGCGTGGGCGATGAAGTCGAAGGCGGCGGCACCCTCTCCGATGCCATGGCGAAATATCCCAAGGCCTTCGACAAACTGTATGTGAACATGATCAACGCCGGCGAAATCGGCGGCGTGCTCGACTTGATCCTTTCTCGTCTGGCCGATTTCATGGAAAAAGCGGCCAAGCTCAAAAAGAAGGTTATCGGCGCCATGATCTATCCGGCCGTCGTCATCGGCATCGCCGCCGGCGTCGTCTCCATGATCATGATCGTCGTGATCCCCAAGTTTAAGGATATCTTCAAATCCTTCGGCGCCGACATGCCGGCCATCACCGTCTACCTGATGAACTTCAGCACCTGGTTCGGCCCGGGCTTCGGCTGGGCTTACCTGGTCTGTTCGCCGGTCATCTTCATACTTCTGATGAAACTGATACGCCTCAGCGCCGGCGGACGCCTGGCGGTTGACGTGGTTCTGCTGAAAATTCCCATTGTCGGCGGCATCCTGAGCAAGACCTCCATCGCCCGCTTTACCCGAACGCTCGGCACGCTCATCAGCGCCGGCGTGCCGATTTTGGACGCCATCAACATCACCAAAGACACCTGCGGCAACGAAGTGTATATGCGCGCTCTCTCCAAGGTTCACGACGCCATCCGCGAGGGTGAATCGATGGCCGACCCACTTCGCGCCACCAAGGTCTGCGACGCCATCGTGGTCAACATGATCGACGTCGGCGAAGAGACCGGCGAGCTGGACAAGATGCTCATTAAGGTGGCCGACAACTACGACAGCGACGTTGACGTGCTGGTCGGCTCGCTCATCAGCATCATGGAACCGTTGATGGTGGTGGTCCTGGGCGTGATCGTCGGAACCATCGTCGTGGCCTTGTTCGCCCCGATGATTTCGCTCATCGAAACCGTTTCCTCGCCCAAAAAATGAGGGTCAACGCCATTCCCAGCCGCCGCTCCGCTGGAATCCGTGCCTTTCGTCGCCGCGGCTACACGCTGGTGGAAATGCTCACCACCGTCGCGGTGTTGCTCATCGGCCTGGGGTTGATGGTCAGCCTGGCCCGGCATGTCCGCGCTTCGTCGGCCGACGATCTGACCAAAGACCTCCTCCGCAATCTTGACCAGGCGATGGCCCGCTACGTCGCCCAGAACGGCGGCGTTCCCCCGGAGGTGCCGCCGTTCATCGCGGACCAGGAGACCACCGTGGATGAAGGGGCGCTGGCCATCCGCGCCGAAAGCAACAACCAGGCGACCGTCGCGCTGCTCAAGAAAAACCACGTGTTTCCGGCCGAACTCTTCCAGGACCTTTCCATTTTCTATTACGACGGCCTGACCGTGCGCGACGCCTGGGGCAGCCCCATCGTCTTCATGCCCCACATGCACCCCGCCGTCGGCATGGCCGCCAAGGGATGGTTCTTCTTCTCCGCCGGCCCTGATCGCCAGTACACAACCAAGTCCGATAATCTTTACAGTTACGAATTGCCCGGAGTGGAGCGATAGCCGAAAATGGGCGGACTATGCCCACTCGCAAAACCCGTCGAAAACGCGCCGCAAAGCGCCGCGCTCCTTCGCCCCAGCCAAAACTCAGCATTGCCTCGACCGGCGCCGTCGGCGACGGCAAAACGCTGAATACCGTGGCCATCCAGACTGCAATCGATCACCTCGCATCGTCCGGCGGGGGCGTGCTTGTCATCCCGCGCGGCGTCTTCCGCACCGGGGCGCTCTATCTCAAGCCCGGCGTCCACCCCCACATCAGCGGCGGCGGCGTGCTGCAAGGCTCGATTGATGTGGCTGATTACCCGCGCGTTGATACCCGCATCGAAGGCCACACCGAACCCTGGTGCCCGGCGATTATCAATGCCATCGGCTGCGATCATCTGCGCATCACCGGCCGTGGC
>JBEKYH010000299.1:0-6542 GCA_049511115.1 Tepidisphaeraceae bacterium
TGAAACTCGCCCAGCGCTTTTGCCACCATGCGGTGCTTGATCCGCTGTCGCAGGGGCGCGATACGCTCGACAATCTGCATTCCAACACGCAAATCCCCAAGTTCGTCGGCTTCAATCGCCTCTACGCCCTCACCGGTGAGGCCGATTACCAGGCCGCTTCCAAATTCTTCTGGCAAACCATCACCGAGCACCGCAGTTTCACCACCGGCGGCAACGGCGACCAGGAGCATTTCTTTCCGCCGGCTCAGTTTTCACGGCATCTCAGCTCGGCCAAAACGATGGAGACGTGCTGCACCCATAACATGCTGCGCCTCACCCGCGGCCTGTTTGCGATGGAGCCATCCGTTGCCTACGCCGACTATTACGAGCGCGCCCTCTTCAACGGCATCCTCGCTTCGCAGGACCCCGATTCAGGGATGATGACCTACTTCCAGCCGACGCGGCCGGGTTATATGAAGCTCTATTGCACGCCGGTCGATTCGTTCTGGTGCTGCACCGGCACCGGCATGGAAAACCACGCCAAATACGGCGATTCGATTTATTTCCACGATGCGACTTCGCTGTACGTCAATTTGTTCATTGCCTCGACGCTCAACTGGCAAGATAAGGGCCTGACCATCACGCAGGCGACGCGTTTTCCCGACGAACCGCGCACCAAGCTGACAATCGCAAGCTCGACGCCGGTTGATTTAACGTTGAACATCCGCCACCCCGCGTGGTGCGAAACGGCGACGATCAAAGTCAATGGGCAGATTCAATCCACGTCGCCGAATCCCGGCGCGTACATCGCCGTGAAACGCACCTGGAGCGACGGCGATGTGGTCGAGGTGGAACTGCCCATGGCGCTGCGAACCGAACCGCTGCCGGGATCGACCGATACGCTGGCCGTTTCCTATGGCCCGATCGTGCTGGCGGGCAAGTTGGGCAAAGAGGGAATCACGCCCGGCGCGGATATTATCGTCAATGAACGCACCTATGGCGATGTGCTCAATGACCGGATCGACGTGCCGACGATTGCCGCTGATCCGGCGAAGGTTATCGCAGCGATTAAGCCCGTTGCGGGTTCGGCGCTGACATTCACCGCGCCGATTCCGGGCAAACCCGACGGCCTGACGCTGGTTCCCTATTTCCGCATCGCCCATGAGCGATACAGCATTTATTGGAAGGTGGCGGCAGAGGCCTAATCCCCAGTCCCCTGTATCTTCACGTGGTACGTCGGGTTCGTGGCGTCGTTGGTGAAGATGCTGATATTGGCGGTGCGCAACCCCGTCGCCGTGGGATCAAACGTGATCGTGAAGGTCGCCGAGCCGTTCGCGATCGTCGGCTGCGTGACGCTGAAGTCTTCCGTATCGGCGCCGCCCAGCACAAGGTAAGGGGTCTCGGTAAAGGCCAGGGCGGCGTTATTGCCCGGGCCCAGAGTGATGGTCGTCGTGCTGCTGGGGCTGCCGACGCTGACGATGCCGAAGTCGGTCCCGTCGGTGGCGTTGGGGGCTTCGCCGCTGGCGATGGCCGTGCTGTTGGAGCCGGTGACCATCAGTTCCGGTTGCGCGATGGAAACCATCTGCACGATGAAGGTAAGCGTCGCCCCATCGGGAATGTTGCTCCCTGACGGCGGATTGTTGCCATATCCAAGCGGCGGATTGGCGCCTGCGATGTAGGGCAAGACCAGCGTGCGTACGCCGCCGACCTGCATTCCCACCACGCCCTCATCGAAGCCGGTCACCACCTGCTCGGGGCTTTGCTCCACGACAAACGGGAGTGGCGTGCGGCCGGGATTGAGGGAACTGTCGAATTCAAAGCCGTTGGTGAGGTAACCGGTGTAATTGACCTCAACGGCGTCATCCTGTGCGACGGCCGGGCCCGAGCCGGTGGAAATGTTGTCGATCTTGAGGCCGTCGGAGCCGGTGGAGAAGGTGCCCTTGGCGACCGTCAGGGTCGTCGCCGCCGAGGCGCTGGCGGAATAGACCGTGCTCGCGACGTATTTCGCGGTGATCGGGTCGGAACCCTTGTAAAAATTGTATTCGGAGAATCGCGCCTTGCCGTTGGCATTGAGTGTGGCCTTGCCCAGGAGCGTGGTGCCGTTCAGGAATCTTACGGTGCCGCCCGTCAGGGGCGTAGCGCGCTGCTTGGCGGGCGTAACCGTGGCGGTGAACGTGACGTTCTGGCCCATCACCGGATTAGGCGTGGAGAACGAGAGCGTCGTTGTCGTGGCCGTGGAGAGCAACTGGCGCTCCTCCAGCGGTTCCAATGAAAACAGGGAATGGCCGCGGTTTTGGGGCTTGGACAGCTTTTTCATTTACCTTGATGCCTCCGTCAGGAAGAGATTATTCACCATGAACGGAGGTAAATCCAGCGCCGCAGGTGCATGCATGCCCTTCCGGGCGCGGGCTGAGCCGGGACAAGGAGGCTAATACGCTCCCATGTTGATCTCGCCGCCTGGCGTTCGCGAGTCACCGGCTAAGTCAATATTGATTCCCGGCGCGTACAATGCCGCATAACTGCTGTTGCCCTTATTCTTAACTGGCGAGCATGACTCCAGCTCGAAGTTGGGTGTGCTCGGATTGACGAACAAGGGGTTCGAGTCGTAGTTCCCGTTACTGCCTGCATAGCCGGCCTGGTCAATATCGCTGTATTTGACGGCATTGGGGCCGTCGCCGGCGATCTCGCCCCCGGTATCGTTCCAGAGGATGCAGTTGAACAGGCTCGGCGCGCCGGAGTCGGTGTCGTAAATCGCGCCACCGTCGGCGGCCGTGTTGGCGCTAAAGGTGCAGTTCACCAATGTCGGCGAGGAGGCCCAGTTAAGCATCGCTCCGCCGTAGCTATTGGGGTAAAATGGTCCGCCCGGGTCTTCAGGGTCGAGCGGGATCTCGATGGAGCTTTCGGCGGTGTTTCCCACGAACAAGCAGTTGAAGAAGATGGGCGAGGACGAAGCGTAGTTGAGCACGGCGCCGCCAAGCCCCGAACTGCTGGACCCGCCGTTGGCGACGTTATTAAGGAATTTGCAATCGCTGATGGTGGGGCTGCTCTCGGCGATGTACATGCCGCCGCCCGCGTAGGCGATGACCCCATCGGTGTCGGAATCGGCATTTCCATCCTGTATCGTCACTCCGTCCATGAAAGAGCCGTCGTCCTCTATAGCCGTCACGACGTGATAACTGCTCCCGTTGCCAGTAAGGATGCTGTCGTAGGTCTGTGCGTCGCGGGTATTCGCGTCATCGCCAGTTCCCTCAAATCCCCCCAAGATAGAAACCCCACTGGTTAGCTCGAATGATTGGGCGGGATTGTCGGTTAATGTTGCAGGATAGGTGCCCGCGCCAACGCAGACCACCGCGCTCTCGCCAGGATAAGCGGTTTCAACTCCTTGTGCGGCTGAGAGACCCGCCTGAAGGGTCGTAAAGGCTGTGGCCCAACTGGTTCCGGTGCCGCTCCCCGCCGAATCAACGTAGATGAACTGTGTTTGGTACGCCCCCATATCCACCGTCGAGTTGCTGGTCCGGGGCGCACCAAGGACGTCGGTCGTTATGCCAGAAGGCACGTCGGCGGTGCTGCCGGCGGCGATGCAAGGCGAGGAGACCGGGTTAAGCCGTAAATCGCCGAAATTGTCATCCCCCACATCAGGGTCACGAAAGAATCTCGGATCGCATGAAATGTTGGCCGTTCCGCTAAAGTTGGATGCGGGCTGCGCAAGGTCGCTATTATTGATCGTGATAGGGCCATAATTATAGCTGGAAACCTCGTCGTGGCTGCTGTCTGTCAGGTCTTCCCAAAAAATGCTGTTATCGACGGTTACCTTGGCTCCGCAAGCGGCGACCGTCGAGGTGTAATAGGGGCCGAAACCGTGAGGCTGCTCCGTAAACGTGTTCTCGGTGAAGGTGCAGTTCACAACGTCTAATTCAGTCGGATAGGAGGAGTCACCGAATATATAAACAGCGCTTCCACCCCCGTAGTTATAGAATGGCGTGCTAGAAAAAGGGTGATCGAGGGAACCACCCGCGTCCTTGTCCTCAGTGCTGTCTCCAATGAAGACACTGTTAGCGATTTCGGCGGAGCCCGGGCCCACCGAAATCGCACCTCCGCTGTCGTACGAGGAATCCCCGTCGAATGTGCATCCTGTGACACTGAGAGTAAGATACCCCTTCGCTAGAATGCCGCCGCCGCTGCCCGTGCCGGCATAGTCGCCGCTAATCGTACACTGCAGGAACGACGGCGAGGACGAATTAACGCTCTCGACCCCACCGCCGTTCTCGGCGCCGTCCCCACTTATAGTGCAGCCGGTGAACGTAGGCGACGAGCCGTCCAGTGCCCCGACGCCCCCCCCAAATTCCGCGAAGTCGTCGGTGAAGACGCAATCGTTTACAACGGGCGAGCTGTCGTAAAGGACCATACCGCCGCCATATAGGCCGCTCATCGGGCTGCTGTAACCGCCTTCGATTGTCAGACCGTTGAGTACGGTAGCGCTTCCCAAGTCGGTGCCGCTCACGACATGGTGCACTTCGCCGTCGCCCGAGAGGATCGTCGGGAATTCCGAGGGCGACAGCGTGTCAGGGCTTATGCCCTCCTCAGGTCCCAAATTGCCCGCATACCCGCCAAAAATCGACACGCCGTCAACGAGTTGGAACATATATGGGGATTCGGAAGCAGCCTCGTACGTGCCGCCGGCGACTTCGATGGTCTGCCCCGCGTCTGGTTCGGCTGCGGCCAGGGCCTGCTGAAGTGTTGTGTACGCGTCCGCCCAATCTCCGCCGGTATCGGCGCCGGTTGCCGCGGCGTCAACGTACATGATCGGAAACTCATAGGCACCCATATCCATCGCAGCCCCGGTTTCCCGGGCATTCCCTGCCAAGTCTCTGGCCAAGCCAGTGGGCACGATCGCGCTTGGCCCGGCGTCAATGCACGGGGAATCCTCCTGAAGTTGCAGGTCGCCATAATCTGTTGCGCTTAGATTCGGATTCCGCACAAAGGTGGGGTTGTTGTTTATATTACCCGTGCCCGAATAACCCCCGTCAACGTCGCTATACGTTACGGTCGAGCCACTGGTGCCGTCGCCCGCGATCTCCCCGTTGCTGTCGTTCCAGAAAATGTCGTTTACCACCGTTCCGGACGAGTGGCTCGCCCCATAAATCGCCCCACCGCGGCCCGAAGTGAATACGGAATTCGAGGCGAAAGTACTATCCGAAATCGTGGGCTGCGAGTAGCTATAGTCGTAAATCGCGCCGCCGTACCCGGTGCCTCCGGTCTCTTTGTTGCCGACGAAAACACAATTCGTGACCATCGCAAACGTAGCTGAGCCGAGCGACGAGCCGCCTAGGCTCGCAATTGCACCGCCATCCGATGAAGCCGAATTGCCGTAGAAGAAGCTATCGATAATCGACAGCGACAGGGACGCCCCGGAACTGTATATCGCGCCACCGACAGAGGCCGAATTACCGGTAAAGGTGCAGGACTCGAGCGCGAGCGCTGCCGCGCTATATATGGCGCCTCCGTCAGAGCTGCAGTAGTTGCCGCTGAACGTGCAATTAGAGAGAGATATCGCCGAAATGCTATAGATCGCGCCGCCGCCACCGCTGCTATAATGGTTGGTGCTAAAGGTGCATCCAGATAGCGATAGTAATGCGGAAGAGTCGTTGTATACGCCGCCACCCTCTGCATTCAGACTGCTAAAGATGCAGTTGGTCAGCGTCACCGGGTCAGAGGACGCGTCACAGAGTCCCCCGCCATAAAGGGCCACCGAGGGGGGCGGGCTGTTAGTGAAAGTACATCCGGCGAGAGTCGGGGAAGAAGCGCCGCCGACATAGATGTCGCCCCCGTAATAGGCGGCGTTGTTCGTAAAGATGCAGTTCGCGACAGTCGGGCTGCCACCTGAATCGTAGAGCCCACCGCCATCCGCCGCACTGCCGGAACCGTTGGCCGCGCCTGATTTGATTTTCAGACCATCCAGGCTCGCCGTCGAATTGGTGCCGCTCGCCGTAACCACATGGCACGCGGTGCCCGATCCGCTAAGGATAGTTACGTACGTGGTCGGATCGCTCGCAGTTGCGCCGCCGCTGGGGAATCCCCCAAGGATGGCCACATTGTCAGCCAACTGGAACGTGGAGGAAGTGCTGGCACCCGGCGTATACGTCCCCTCAGCCACTTCGATGGTATACGGAAATTCCGACGTCGCATCACTGTCCGCAACCGAAAGCGCCGCAGTCAGGGTAGTGTAGGCGTTGGTCCAACTCAGCCCGCTATTCGATCCCGTCGCCGTGTGGTCGACATAGATAATGTTAGGCGTCACCATGTCCGGCACGAGATTGGCGACATCCGGCGTCCCCAAACCGGTCACGAGATCGTAGCCCGTGCCCGCAGCATAGCCATTGTTTCCAGTTATGATGTCGTTGAAGGCGTTAGAGGTCAATGAATCATTCTCCAAGCCATACAACATTGGCAGCGTCTGCGTGGCACCGTCGAGGGAGGGCAGGCCGTCCAGCGCCCGTCCTTGGTCGATGATAGCGATCAGTCCGGCCCACATCGGAGCAGCAAGGCTCGTATCGCCGCCCTCG
>JBEKYH010000300.1:0-6477 GCA_049511115.1 Tepidisphaeraceae bacterium
TTGTTCTTTTTCTCCGCGTCCTCTGCGCCTCTGCGGTTAGATCGAATTTTGCCAAACTACTGGCCCTAATGCGCCATCGACGACTTCATGACCAGGACGATCGCGTGAGCCGCTATCGCTTCGCCCCGGCCGATGGCGTCGCAGGATTCGTTGGTGCCGGCTTTGATGTTGACCTGGCCGCCGATGAGAGTGGTGAGGGATTTGGTCATGGCGTCGCGGAAGGGAGAGAGGCGCGGGCGTTCGGCGAGGATGGTGATGTCGGCGTTGACGATTCCGTAGCCTTCGGCGGTCATTTTGTGATGGATGGCCTTCACAAAAACCTCGCTGGCGGCGTCTTTCCAATTGGGGTCGTTATTGGGGAACCACTGGCCGATGTCGCCCCAGGCCATCGCGCCGAGCATGGCGTCGCAGAGGGCGTGCAGGACCACGTCGCCGTCGCTGTGGGCGATGGGGCTGAGATTGTCGGCGACTTTAATGCCGCCGAGCATGAGCTTCCCGCCGGTTTGGAGGCGGTGCAGGTCGTAGCCGTGGCCGATGCGAAATGGGGATTGGGCGGCGTGCATCAAAGTCCATACTCCCGGATTTTACGGTAGAGGGTGCGCTCGCCGATGCCGAGGATTTTGGCGGCCTGCTCGCGGTTGCCGTTGGTGAGCTTGAGGGTGTTGCGGATCAGTTCGCGCTCGGCCTGCTCCAGGCTGATGCCGACGAGGTTATCCATGCCGGTGGAAAGAGCCCCCCCACCGCCGCCACTGGGGCGGACCTCGACAGGCAGGCTGGATGGGCCAAGGTCCTCGTCATCCTTTGACAGCACGACCATATTCTCCACTACATTGCGAAGCTGCCGCACGTTGCCGGGCCAGGAATATCCGATGAGGGCTTGTAAGGTTTCCGGCTTGAGGCCGACTGGTTTCTTACCGTATTTCTCGGCGGCCTGCTTCATGAAAAAGTGGATGAGGAGCGGGATATCCTCGCGGCGCTCGCGCAGGGGCGAGATGACGATGGTGACGCCTTTGATGCGGAAATAGAGGTCTTCGCGGAACTGCTTGTCCGCGACCATTTCGTCGAGCTTGCGGTTGGTCGCGCTTATGAGGCGGACATCCACCTGGATCGGGTCATTGCTGCCCAGGCGAACGACTTCGCCATTTTCCAGGACGCGCAGGAGCTTGGCCTGCATGGTCGTGGGCATGTCGCCGATCTCGTCCATGAAGAGGGTTCCGCCGTCGGCATGCTCAAAGCGGCCTTCGCGCTGGGTCTGAGCGCCGGTGAAGGAGCCTTTGACGTGGCCGAAGAGTTCGTCCTCCAGGATGCTCTCGGCAAGGCCGGCGCAATTGAGGGCCACGAGGCGCGCCTTGCGGCGGCGGCTGTTGTTATGGATGGCGCGGGCGATGAGCTCCTTGCCGGTGCCGCTTTCGCCCATGATGAGGACGGCGATATCGCTGGCGGCCACCTGCCGGGCGGTGGTGACGACGTTGCGCATGGCCTCGCTCTTGCCGACGATTCCCTCAAATCCCGCGCTCTCGGCGACCTGCTCCTCCAGGGCCTGATTCTCGCGCACCAGGGCGCTGCGTTCGGCGGCGCGATTCACCTGGGCGCGGAAATAATCCAGGTCGAGCGGCTTTTCGATGTAGTCGTAGGCCCCGTCGTTGAGGGCCTTTTTGCAGGTGGGGATGTCGGCGTGGGCGGTCACCAGGATGACAGGAACGCCGGGCAAATCGTGTTTGCTGAGTTTGAGGACTTCCAACCCGTCGGGGCGGCCTTCCATCATGAGGTCGGTGACGATCACGTCGAATTTGCGTTTGGCCAGCTTGCCCTGGGCTTCGGCAAAGTTATAGGCGACGTCGCATTTGTACCCCTGGCGCGTCAAGCCTTCGCACATCACCTGCGCGTGCTCGCGTTCGTCATCGACAACCAGGATTTGCGATTGGTAGTGAGAAGGTTCGGACATATTCAGCGGGTTTCCTGTACGGCAGCGGGAATCTTCTGCATCCGCGGCGTGGTATGCAACTGGACCGTCGTTGCGGGCTGGGGCGCGGCCGGCAGGCGCAGGCTAAAATCCGATCCCTTTCCCGGAACGCTGGTAACAGTCAGCGTGCCGCCATGCTCCTCGGCGATCCGCCGGGCCATCGCCAGGCCCAGACCAGTTCCGCCGCGCTTGGTCGAATAATAGGCCTGGAAGATTTTGTCCAGCATGTCGGGGGCGATTCCCGGCCCGGTGTCGATGCAATCGATGACCGCCTCGCCGCGATCGTCCGCCGCGCAGGAAAGAATCAGTTCGCCGCCATTGGGCATGGCCTGCACGGCGTTGATCATCAGATTGAGGATCGCCTGCTTGAGGATTTTACCATCGACGCTCGCGATGACGGGGACGGAATGTGGCCGGAGGCGGAGCTGAACGCGCTGGCGCTCGGCTTCGGGGGCGAAGAAATCGACGAGTTCTTCCAGAACGCGATTGAGGTCGGTCGGCTGACGATCGAGCTCGAGCTTGCCGGCGTAGCGTAAAAAGTCGTCGAGGATGTCGCGCAGGCGCGAGGTTTCGCGGCGGACCAGCGAGAGGCGGTTGCGCAGGCGGTCGTTAGCGCCGTCGAAGGAACCGAGGTCTTCCTGCAAGAGCTGGAGATTGAGGCCGACGGTGGAGAGGGGATTTTTGATTTCGTGGGCGAGGGCGCCGGTGAGGGTTCCCAATTCGGCCAGCCGCCGGGTTTGGCGAGCCTTGGCTTCAGCGGCGTCGGCGCGGGCGGATTCGGCCTTGATCCGCTTTCGCGCAAGACTTCCGACAACGGCGGCGGCCGCCAAACCGCCGGCCGATCCCGCCAGCAGGACTGGGAGAATCCAATTCATGGGGCGGTGGCTAGAGTAGCGTGGGAGGGGCGGTTTGTCCCGTTGGGGGTGAGACGGTGTGGCATAAGTCCCCTTTCCATGTACTCAGGGAGATGGTTAGGGTGAGGGTAGTTTTCGGCACGCCAACCCAAGTCGCATACGCCGGGGGGAACCCTCACCCCGGCCCTCTCCCTGAGTACATGGGGAGGGGGATAAGAGGGAAAGCCATCGCCCTAGAGCGGTCGGGGAGAGATTTCTGGGTTGCAGGTCACGGCGGCAAAGCCCCCTCCCTGGCCCTCCCCCGGAAATACCGGGGGCGGGGAAAGAAGGGATGAGCGTGTCGACCTGTTGGGAGGTTAGACCTTTACCGCCTTGGGCTTGGGGGCCAGGCGCTTGACGTTGATGGCGGAAAGGCCTTTGGCGCCGGCGACCGGTTCGTAATCGACGATCTCGCCGTCCTTTAATGCGCGAAAACCTTCGCCCTGGATGCTGGTGAAATGCACAAATACGTCCTGGCCTTCCTCGTTCAGGATGAAGCCAAAGCCTTTTTTCGAATCAAACCATTTCACGCTTCCGGTTGCCATACACACTCCATGTCTCCCCATAAGACTCGATACTCAATCCACTTTAGATATGTGTCCCCAAGTAGATATACCGGCGGGGAATTAAAAGTCAACGAATTTAACACATCTTGCTGTTTCTTGTGGCCACTGCTCTTGCGACCCGTGCGCGCGCTGGGGACGACGCTTCGGGAAACTTCACTATCCATATACCTATTAGGCGGCAAACCATGGGTCTGAATCTATCAGGAAAAGAACTAATTCCCTGCTAGGAGGCGTTCCTCGACGCGAATCGGCCGCGTGAGTAGCCGGTGAAAGACCTTAGCCACATTCGACCCAGGTCCAATTGCCTTGGCGTTGTGAGCCTTGTATCTTGCCGCGACGGTAAGGATGACTTTATCCATCAACTTTTGCGGAGCAGATTATGAGTTTTGAGGCGGCTGTTAATCGTAAGGCTGTCGAAATCGGCAAGCTGTCCCTGGAGATGACGACTTCGGCCGGCAGTGGGCATCCATCCACGGCCCTTTCGCTGGCGCACATCATTACGGTATTGATGTACCACCAGATGCGCTGGGACCCCAAGGATCCCTGGAACGGGGCTTCCGATCGCCTGGTCCTTTCCGAGGGGCACGCCGTTCCGATCTTGTACGCCGCCTACGCTGACATTGGCGGATACATCGGCCGCAACAAGGCGGAGGCCCGGCCGATGACGCGCGCCGATGCCTTATCGCTCCGGGCGATTGACAGCCCCATCGACGGGCACCCGCACCCGCAGGTCGGCTTCCACTTTGCTGATGCGGCGACGGGATCGCTGGGGCAGGGCCTCAGCGTCGGCGCCGGCTTGGCCGCGGCGGCCCGCATGGACAGCCTCGACCGCAATATTTACGTCATCATCGGCGACGGCGAGAGCCGCGAGGGGCAGGTCTGGGAAGCGGCGGATTTTATCGCCGACCATGCCCTGACGCATGTGGTGCCGATTTTCAACTGCAACGAACTGGCCCAGAGCGACTGGGTTTCGCCGCAGCAGAGCTTTGAGACTCTGGCCGCCAAGCTCGCGGCGCATGGGTTTATCGTCCGCGTCATCGACGGGCATAGCCCGCTGGAAATCCGCGAGGCGCTCAGCGAATTGCCGGTTGTGCAGAACGGACATAGGCCGCTGGCGATTGTGGCCCGCACCATCAAAGGCTGGGGCGCCCACAGCGAACAAGGCATGGGCAAACATGGGACGCCCGTAAAGAAGGATAAGCTGCCCGAGGTGCTGGGCGAATTGGACCAGACGGCCCGCGACCTGGGCGTGGCGGATTTCAAGGCCAATGGCGAATTGAAGATCACCGCCCCCAAAGCGGCTCCGGCGCGGGAGACCAAGCCGATCAAGGCGGCGGGCGTGCTCGAAGGCCTCGCCAAGGTCGGGCTGGACAAGGACTTCGCCGCCGGCAAGGCGATGGCAACGCGCAAGGTTTACGGCGCGGCCCTGGTGGCCTTGGGAGAGGCGGACCGGCGCGTGGTGGGACTGGACGCGGATGTGAAAAACTCCACGTTTGCCGAGTGGTTCGCCCACAAATTTCCGGCGCAATATGTTGAATGCAAGATTGCCGAACAAAACATGATCAACGCCGCGGCCGGATTGGCGGCGGCGGGCAAGATTCCCTTCTGTTCGACGTTCGCCAAGTTTGTCGTTCGCGCGTATGACCAGCTTGAGATGGCCGTGATCAGCGGAGCCAACATCAAGGTGACGGGCAGCCACGCCGGCGTGACGCTGGCGGCCGATGGACCGAGCCAGATGTCGCTGCCGGACGTGGCGTTTGTGCGGTCGTTCTGCCACGCGAAGAATTTCAACGGCCGGCCGGCGATGAGCTATTTCTTTCCCTCCGACGCGGTGAGCTGTTACAAGATCACCGAGCTGATGGCCAACCTGGACGGCTGCTGCTACCAGCGCACCCTCCGCTCCGATACGAAACAGCTTTACAAGGCGGAGGAGAACTTTGAGGTAGGCGGATACAAAGTCGTCCGCGAAGGCAAGGACTTGGTTTTCGTCTCCGCCGGTTACATGTTGCACGAGTGCATTCGCGCGGCGGATGAATTGGCGAAGAATGGCAAGAAGGCGACCGTCATCGACGCCTACAGCCTCCCCCTGAAGGACACGGGGATTCTGGACATTGCTGCGAGGAGTGGCGGGCGCATCATTACCGTCGAGGACAATTACTCCGGCGGCCTGGACGCGGAGCTTTCCTGCCAGATCGCCGAGAAAGGCGCGGGGATCAAGCTCAAGGGCATTTTCGTCCATAGCATTCCCAAGAGCGGCCGCGAGCCGGAGGAAGTGCTGAATTATCTGGGGATTGGGCTGAAGGCGATTTTGGAGGCGGTGTGATAGGTTCCAATCGGCCTCATGGCTCTTATATAATTGGCTGCGGTGATTAGCTCGCCTCAAGATATGACCGCACACGAGCCGGCATGGGAAATAGCGCACTTGTTTCCCGACCAGGGGAACTGGTCGGAAGAAGAGTATCTTGCGTTGCCGTCTAAGTAGACCGCGTCTTCGCCGCCGAATAGCGGCCGTCTCATCACTTCGTCAGCTTTCGATATTTAATCCGATGCGGTTGATCCGCGTCGGTGCCCATGCGCGCGTGGCGGTCTACTTCGTAAGCCGAATAGTTTCCCGCGTAAAAGACGACGTTGCTGTCGCCTTCAAAGGCGAGGATGTGCGTGGCCAGGCGATCGAGGAACCAGCGGTCGTGGCTCACGATCACGGCGCAGCCGGCGAAGTTGTCCAGTGCTTCTTCCAGTGCGCGGATGATGTTCACGTCCAGGTCATTCGTCGGCTCGTCGAGGAGCAGCACGTTGGCCCCGCTCTTGAGCATTCGGGCCAGGTGAACGCGATTGCGTTCGCCGCCGGAGAGGACGCCGACTTTCTTCTGCTGGTCGGCGCCGGCGAAGCCAAAGCGCGAGACGTAGGCGCGGGAATTGACGTTGTTGTTGCCCAGGCGGAGGACTTCCTTGCCTTCGCTGATGACCTCCCAGACGTTCTGTTCCGCTGGTAATACGTCGCGGCTCTGCTCGACATACGAAAGCTTGACGCTGGCCCCCAGCGTGATGCTCCCTT
>JBEKYH010000301.1:0-6458 GCA_049511115.1 Tepidisphaeraceae bacterium
GCGGAGTCATGGGGCGGGGATATTCTCTGCCGTCAGTTCGACGCTGGCCCACGCGGCCGGGCCGATTGTTGCGATGTACCTGCTGCCGATGAACCTGGACCGGCAGGCGTTCGTGGGGACGTGCGCGCTTTATTTCTTCGTCCTGAATACGTGCAAGCTACCCGCGTACGAGGGGAGCAATATGTTTCAGCACGCGCCGCCATCGTTCAGCCTGCGGTTTTTGCCGCTGGTGTTCGCGGGCGCGATCGTCGGCGTGTGGCTCAACCGGAGGCTGAACGATCGCGTGTTTGCCAGGGTGGTTTATGTGGTGACGTTTTGTCTGGGGTGGTATGTGTTGTGGGAAGGAGTCGTGATGCTGGTGCATCATGGATGACAAGGTGAGGGGGTGACAGGGTGACAGGGTGACAAGGTGAGGGAGGCGGGCGAATGGGCTTTGTTATCAATGTTTCCTCACAATTGCCGTTCCGCTCAAACCGCCGATTTTTTCCTTTCGAGCGAACAAGGGATCACTCCGGACTTTCCGGCAGCAGATTTTCCAGCTCGGCGCGTAGCGTCGGCAACTTCTTTTCAATGATTCCCCAGCTTGTCTCGTCGTCGATCGAGTCATATCCGTGAATCAGCACGTTACGGAACGCGGCGATTCGCCGATATTCGCTGATCTTTTCGGCCGCGGCGAGATCCCGCTTGATGAGCCGGGTCATCGCCTCGCCGATGATCTCGAACTGCCGTTCGATGCCTGAACGCAGCAATTCATCCGCGACATACTCGGTTAAGGTTTTTCCCTGAGCGAATCGCCCGATGCGCTCGACAGCGCGCTTCATATCGAAGAGCAGTTTCGCGGTTTCAGGCGGCATAGAGGTTCACGCGCGTCTGATCCACGACCTGCTTGAAATAAGGATTGTGGATGGCCCGGTAAGAAACCAGGTCGATCCGGCGGCCGAACAGGTCTTCCAGATCGACCATGAGGCCCAGGAATTTGTCCGCGGCGGTTTCAACCGTGAAGTTGTTGAATTCCACGACGAAATCAAGATCGCTGCGCGCGGCGTCGAATTTGGCGCCCAGAGCCGAGCCAATCAGGTCCAGCCTCCGCACATCGTATTTCTGGCAGAGGCGCAGAAGCTGATCGCGATGTTGTTCGATCTGGTCGATCACGCCCGATCAGTATATCAGGCCAACAACCCATCCGCCTTGGCGGCGCAGATGAAATCGTTCTCGGACAGGCCGCCGACTTCATGGCTGCTATAGCGGACTTCGCATTTGTTGTAGGTGACCATCAGATCGGGGTGGTGGTTTTCGCGATGGGCTACGAAAGCAAGGCCGTTCACGAAGGCCATGGTTTCGTAGTAGTTTTTGAATTTATAGGTTTTGGAAATTTCCTTGCCGGAGCTTTGCCAGCCGTCGAGGGCGGAGAGGAGCAAGCCGGCTTGTGCGGAGGAGAGGGCCGATCCGCCCTCACAGCCTTGGCAACGCTTTTCACGCAAATCGGACGCGGTAATGGTTGTGGATGCCATAATGTCTCCAGGTTGCCCCAGCGGGGCAACGGATTGTAGCCACGAGTGGAGCGCAGCGAAACTCGTGGAAATGGAATCAACCTTCACGCGCCCTTGGCGTTTGGGCTGCGCTCCGGCACAATGTCCCGTGGGCGAACTCGTCTTTGCCTATTCTATGGACAGCACCCGCGACCATATTCGCAAAAATTTTCTCACCGGCATGTTCGCGGCCATTCCCGTCGCGGTGACGATCTTCATCATTTACTGGATCAACGCCCAGACCCAGCCGATCACGCACTGGATATTTCGCCATGATATCCCGTTCCTGGGGCTGTTTCTGGCGCTGGTGACGATCTACCTCATCGGCATGGGGGCCAACAGCCTGCTGGGGCGGTTTGTGCTGAGGCGCATTGATCACATGATCGGCCGCCTGCCGGTGGTGAGCCAGATTTACCTGGCCTGGAAGCAGATCGCCCTCACGCCCGGCGGCACCGAAGGAACGTTTTCCAAGGTCGTGCTCATTCCCGACGAAACCGGCTTCATGAAATGGATGGGCTTCACCAGCGGCCGGGTTGTGGAAGGGTCAGAGCCGATGTATTGCGTATTCGTGCCCAACTCTCCCAACCCGATCACCGGCCGCCTATACTTCGTACCGCTTGATAAGTGCACAATGCTGGCGATGTCGGTGGAGGAGGCGTTCAAGCTGATCCTCTCGACGGGGAATTATGTGCCGCCGCTCAAGGGGCACCTGGCTATGTCGCATGATGCCTCGGCGGGGGACGGTGCGGCGCAGATCATCCAGGATCAAAAGGTCTTGACGGAAAGCAACGGATGAAACACCTGCTTCGCCTGACGGTTTTAGGTTTGCTTGTTTTGCCGGCGATTTGCCTGGCCGCGGCGGCGGCCGACGACGGGCCCGATCCGTTTCCCGCGGCGACTCCCAAGCGCGTGGTGGCGGTCACCAAAATGATCTCCCCGGCCGTGGTCCGATTGGACGTGGCCCAGGCGGTTTACCGCGACGGCAAGCGGAGCCTCAGCCGCGGCATTGGGTCGGGCGTCATCATCGACCAGGACGGGCGCATCCTCACCAATTACCATGTGGCCGGTCGATCGGTCGAAATCTACGCCACGCTGGCCAGCGAAGAGCGCGTTCCGGCGCGACTCGTCGGCGACGACCACTGGACGGACCTGGCCATCGTGCAGCTTGACATGGATGTGATCAAGAAGAAGAAAATCACCTTCGCCAGCGCCAAGCTGGGGGATAGCGCGGCCCTGGTGGTGGGGCAGGATGTGATGGCGTTCGGCACGCCGTATGGGCTGTCGCGCACGGTCACCGGCGGGCATGTGTCGGCGACCGATCGCACACTTTATCCGACCAGTCTCGACATCGACGGCTACGAGACCGGCGATTATTCCAATTGGATTCAGATGGACGCCCCGATCAATCCCGGCAACAGCGGCGGGCCGCTGGTTGATCTCGACGGAAAAGTCGTCGGCATCAATACCCGCGGCGGGGCGCAGAACCTGAACTTTGCCATTCCCATCGACACCGCGAAGGAAGTCATCGCCGAGATCGAAAAGACCGGCACGCCGACCACGCTGGGCCATGTGCCGCGCAGCGACTTGGGGATGCAGCTTAAGCCGTTGCAGGACCTGGAGGAGTTTTATCACCTGGACATCGATCAGGGCGTGCTCATCGACAGCGTCGATCGCGGCGGGCCGGCCGATGTGGCGGGCGTGCGGCCGCAGGACATCCTGCTGGGGATGAACCACCTGGCGACCAATGTCCGGTTTCCAGAAGAGCTCGCGCCGGTGCGAAAGCGCATCGCGGACCTGCCTATTGGGTCGGAGGCCGACCTCACCATCAAGCGCGGCACCAAGACCATCCACCTGACGGCAACCACCGAAGCCCTGCAAGGGTACCTCGGCGACGAACGCGGTTACCCGGTGTGGGGTCTCTCCGCCCGGACGGTGACTCGCCCTTATGCCAACCGCAATCAACTGGACGATTCCAAAGGCGTGTGGGTCACGAGCAAAACGGCTGATCTCCCGGCCGACAAGGCGGAGCTGGAAGTCGGCGATGTGATTCACTCCGTGGGCGGAAAACCCGTGGCTAATCTGGAAGATTTCACCAAGCTCTATGATGCTTCGGTAGCCCGAAAGGACACGGATATTCCGCTGGAAATCCGCCATGATCGCTTCGTGAAGACCATCGTGCTGGAAATTGATCCGACGACCGATACAACGGCCCCCACCGAGTAAATGTGAAAGGACGTGCCTGATGCGCCTCTGTCGATTGTCCCGACTGCTTGCGCCGCCGGCGTGTGCAGCGATGTTGATGCTCCTCGCCCGCATGGCCCTGGGGCAGGCGACGCAGCCGGCGGCGGAGGACGGCGCGTTGCACGATTTTTATGAGCGGGTGCGGCCGGCGTTGGTGGTGGTGCAATACCAGTGGGACAGCGAACTGGCCAAGCGCCAGATCACCGGCTGCGGCATTGTCGTCCGCGAGGACGGGCTGGTGATGGTTCCCCTGCAACTGGCTTCGACAGAAATCCCAGACAGCCAGATGAAGGATTTCAAGATCATCCTTCCCAGCGATACGCAGGACCAGACGGAGATTGACGCCACCTTCGAGGGGCGCGACGAACGATCGGAATCGGCATTCATCAAAGTGTCGCCCAAGGACACTCATAAGTGGACCGCGATTCACTTTGAAGAGGCGCCGCTCTCGGTCGGGCAGACGGTTTATGGGATCGGCCTGCTGCCCAAATCGGCCGGGTATAAGGCGTTTCTCACGCAGGCGGTCGTCTCGGCCAATCTGCGCGGCGAGATTCCGCAGGTCATGGTCAGCGGGGGTCTGGCCAACGTCGGCAGCCCGGTTTTTGATTCGCAGTTCCGGGCCGTCGGCATTGTCCAGCCGCAGGCAAATGAGGACACGCTTCTCGACAGCCGCGACGATTTACGCGACATCCTGTTGCCGCCGCATTTCTTTGTGCCCACGCGCTTTTACGGCCTGAGCCTGGCGGACCCGCCGACGGGGGGGCATTCCGAGCAAATCCCCTGGATGGGCGTGCCGGCCATGACGGGCGTGAACGATCAGCTCGCCGAGTTTCTGGGCCTGAAGAATCAGCCGGCGGTGCAGATCGCCGATGTGGTGCCGGGAACTCCGGCCGACAAGGCCGGGCTGCAGCCGGGGAGCATTGTCGTCAAGGTCAACGGCATGCCCCTGGAGCGCGGCGATCTACCGGAGGAGCTACCGCTGATTCTTCACCGCCAGCTCATGCGCATGAAAGTCGGCTCGCAGGTGACGCTCACGGTGATTCCCGCCAATGGCGCTCCGGCCAAGGGCATTCCCACCAAGGACATCGTTTTGACGCTTGAGCCGCGCCCCAAGGAGCCGGCCGAAGCGGCGCGGTTTTTCGCGCTGGACCTTGGCTTTGTGGTGCGCGAGGCCGTCTTCATTGATGACTACCAGCACAAGATGAAGCCCGACACCACGGGCGTGGTGGTGGACCTCATCCGCCGCGATGGCGCGGCCGCGACAGCGAAACTCGCCACGGACGACTGGGTCGTGCAGCTCAACGGCCAGCCGATGGCCGACCTGGCACAGTTCAAGCAGGAGTACCAGGCCTTTAGAAAAGATCACCCGCGCGATGAGATCGTGCTGGTGGTCCACCGCTCGGGCGGGACCGAGGAGACGATCAACATCGAGCCGCCGCAGACGGCCGCGTCGCCGGGGGGGCCGGGGGGGGATCAGCCGTGAATTCGTGCCAAATCCTTTCCGGCAATTTTGCGGATTGAGCGGGGTCGGTTTTTCCCAGAATACGAGGATGGGCAGGGCGGGAACGATCTAAGATTCCTGGCCCCCAGAGATTCCCTTACGATTTTGGTCACTGGACACACATAAAATAAGGGTGTGGCGCGAATGTGCGCGCTTGGGAGATATTAAATTCGGGAATTTGCCTGCTTTGGGCGGTGCACCGGCGGTATAGAATTGTGGTAGAGTGTGGACGGCGGTGCGTTTGGCCGTTCCCTGCCATCCCGGCGTGGTCGGTTTGACGCCTTTTTGCGGGAGAGGTGAGGTATGCGTGAGTTATCGAGGTTGGTGGGGAAGAGTTTCCTTTTGGCGGCGGCTGCGATGGCCTACGGGCTCGGCGGCATGCCTGCCGCTCGCGGGCAAACGGCGTATCAATTTACGACGTTGGATGATCCGGCGGGGGTTGTAACGCGAATCTTTGGCATCTCCGGCAACTTGATTGTCGGTGAATACGGCACTAGCCAGGGGAATCAGGGATTCGTTTACAACGGCTCAACCTTTATCACTTTGTCTGTGCCAGATTCAACATTGACAAATGTCAGCGGGATATCTGGCAATGAAATTGTGGGAAATTATTTTAACACCAACGGCGTCAGTCATGCCTATTTGTATAACGGTTCGACGTATACGACTTTGGACGACCCGTCGGGGACGAGTGATTCCGCTCTCGGTGTGTCAGGAAATACGATCGTCGGCGAGTACATAGATTCCAATAAACAACAACATGGTTTTGTTTATAATGGATCCGCTTTTGCCGCTTTGGATTATCCCTCTACCGGAGCTGGAACGATTGCGGAGGGGGTTTCGGACGGTGTCATTGTGGGAACATATGGCTTTGGTCAATCTCAAAGCGGCTTCACCTATAATGGCACGGCTTACACCGCACTGAATGATCCGTTGGCGCAGCCGGTCGGTGATAGCGGCGCGTTTACCCAAGCATTAGGGATTTCAGGGCAAATGGTTGTGGGGGACTACCTCGATAGCAACGGGAACTCGCATGGGTTCATCTACAATGGATCGTCTTATATGACGTTGGACGATCCCTTAGGGATCAATACAACGATTACCGGGATAGACGGCACAACGATCGTTGGATATTGGGGCAATCCAAATACGGACAGCGCAGGTGGCTTCATAGCGACCCCCGTTCC
>JBEKYH010000302.1:0-6437 GCA_049511115.1 Tepidisphaeraceae bacterium
TTACATTTTGCTGGTGATTCTGCTGAAAATCGCCTTGGAAGACCCGCTGAAGAATCATGTCTTTGGCGGCTACGCGCCGGCGGCGAATCTGGTGGTGCTGTTCCTGGCAATCGGGCTGGTGAGCTGGCTGGAAATGGCCCGGGTGATTCGCGGGCAGGTGCTGTCGCTGCGCACGCTTCCCTATGTCGAAGCGGCTCATGCCGCAGGCATCGGCCAGTGGCGAATCTTCACGCGGCATCTGCTGCCCAATCTGGCTGGGCCTATCATCGTTTATGCGACCCTCACGATCCCGCAGGCGATCCTTCAGGAAAGCTTTTTGAGTTTCCTGGGGATAGGCGTGCAGCCGCCGCTGCCGACGTGGGGATCGCTGGCCGCCGACGGTTTGCTGCCGGCCCTGAACCCGATTCACTCGCGCTGGTGGCTCCTGGTATTTCCGTGTACCTTACTGGCCGTCACGCTGCTGAGCCTCAATTACCTCGGCGACGGCCTGCGCGACTGGTTTGATCCCAAACGGGACCAGGGTTCGGGAGTTTAAGGGATGAAGGGTTCAAAAGTTCAAGGGTTAAAGAGTCAGAGCGAAAATCGGCCGTCTCGACTTCAACCCTTAAACTCTTACACCCTTGAACCCTTAAGCCCTTAATCCCTTGAACTCTCAATAGAGGAATGGCATGGAAAATCGGTTCGGCGTCAAGGACTTTTTTCTCTTCCTGGTCTTGAGCGCCCTGATTGTCCTCGTTGTGCTGGGGATGTTCCAATACGACCGGCAATGGACCGTCATCCAGCAGACGAGCAACCAACTCAACAACCTGACCGCCGATGTCGCCCGCATCCGCCGCATGATGGACCAGGGCGCCCTGGTTGCTCCCGCCAACGGCCCGACCACTCGCCCCAACTACGCCGCTCCGCTCTACACCCGCGGCGCCGAACGCCAGTTGAAAGTCATGGCCCTGCCCGATTACGCCGAAGGCGACGACCTCATCCAGACATTCGGCCAGCCCCCCGATAAACTCACCCCGCTCATCAACACCGATCAATACTCCTCCATCGTGCAAAGCTATGTCATGGACTCTCTGGTCGGCATGGACCCGGACACGTTTGAATGGGAACCCAATCTCGCCGACTCCTGGAGTATCTCCGACGATCAGCTCACCATCGACTTCATCCTCCGCAAAGGCATTGTCTTCTCCGACGGTTCTCCCTTCACCGCTGACGACGTGGTCTACACGTTTGACCTGGCCAAAAACCCGCAACTGGAAGCGCCCGGCATGCAGTCCATGCTCGACAAGCTCAGCAGCGTTGAAAAAGTTGATGACTTCCACGTCCGCTTCCATTTCAGCGAGCCGTACTTCAAGAGCTTCGACATTGCCGGCGGCATGTCGATCATGTCCAAGGCGTTTTACAGCCATTATTCGATCACGGACATTAATCAATCCACGGGGCTGCTGATCGGCTCCAGCGCCTACCGCCTGCCTGATCCGACGAGTTGGAAGCCCGAGCCGGGCAAGCCGATCGAGCTGGTCCGCAACGAGCGCTATTGGGGGCCGCGCCCGTCATTCAATAAAATCATCTGGAAAGTCATCGAAAACCCCACCGCCCGCGCCACCGCCTTTGAAAACGGCGAGACCGATGTCTACGGCATCCTCAACAACGGCCCCTCGCCCGATCAATTTGACCAGATGCTGCACGATAAGGATTTGCTGACGCGCATGCAGCATTTCGCCCTGGACAGCCCCGTGCAGGGTTACTTTTACATCGGCTGGAACGAAAAGCACGGCCGCGACGGGCCGCCATCCTATTTCGCGGATAAACGCGTGCGCAAGGCGATGACGATGCTGGTGGATCGCCAGGCTATCGTGCGCGACATCCTGCACGGCTATGCGAGCGTCGCGGTCGGACCGTTCAGCCCGTTGAGCCCGCAGACCGATCACGATCTCAAGCCGATGCCGTACGATCCGGCGGGCGCGCAAAAGCTGCTGGCCGACGCCGGATTTGTCAAAAAAGGTGACATCCTCTACGGCCCGGACGGCAAGCCGTTTGAATTTAAGCTCACCTACGCCGTCGTACGCGATATGTATGCCCGCATCGTCCCGCTGATTCACGACAGTTGTGCGCAGGTCGGCATCAACGTGATCCCCGATCCGCAGGAATGGTCGGTCCTCTTGCAGCGCAAGGATGACCGCAATTTCGACGCCATTATGGCCGGTTGGGGTGGCGACGCGCCCAATGAAGACCTGTACCAGATTTTCGATTCCCACTTCATCTCCGGCACCGGCGATGACGACGTGCAATACCAGAATAAGGAACTGGACGCCCTCATCGAAAAGGCCCGCGTCACGCGCGACGTGAAAGAGCGAAATGACCTGTGGAAGAAAACCTCCGACATCATCTTTGACGACCAGCCGTATACTTTCCTTTTTAACGACCAGGAACTTTCCGTTGTGGATAAGCGCATCAAGGGGCTGGTGCCGACGAAGGTCGGCCTGAATTCCATCGCCGAATGGTACGTTCCGCTTAAAGACCAGAAGTATCACGATTAGGGGCATTAGCTCGGACAATCCTGCCATGCTGACTTACATCGTCCGGAGATTGCTGTTGATGTGCCCAACCCTGCTGGGGATCACCCTGCTGGTCTTCTTTTCCATGGCCCTCTCCCCCGGCGGCATCGGCGGTCCGACACTCGACAAGGGCGGCAATGAAAAATCCGACGTGGACGCCGTCCGCATCCGCCAATACTACGAAAAGCGCTACGGCCTGGATAAACCGGTGCTGGTGCAATACGCGCGATGGATCAATCTCGTCTCGCCGGTTGGCTTTAAGCCCAACGATGACGGCACGCTCGGCAGCTTCGGCGTCAAATGGCCAAGTCTGGGCGAGAGCCTGGGGCGTCATCGGCCGGTGATCGAACTGATTGAAGAATCGCTCCCGCTTACACTGCTCCTCAATGTCATCAGCATCCCCATTGTCTACGCATTTGGCGTCCTCAGCGGCATCACCTCGGCCCAGCGCCGCGGCAGCACCTACGACAATTTCATGAGCTTCTCCCAGCTTGCGAGTTGGTCCATCCCGACGGTGTGGGCGGGCGTCATGCTGATCGGCTTTCTGGCCAACCGCGAATACATTCACCTGTTTCCCACTTCCGGGTTGCACGAAGCGCAGTCCGACATCATGCCGTTCCTGCCGCACTTCACGGCCGCGGGCTGGGACCGGGGCTGGCTGCTCGATACGCTGTGGCATCTGGTGTTGCCGGTGATTTGCCTCAGCTACGGCGGCTCCGCCTTTCTAACCAAACTGACGCGCGGCTCGATTCTGGAAAACCTCGGCTCCGATTACGTGCGCACGGCCCGGGCCAAGGGGCTCAGTGAAAACATCGTGCTTTACCGGCACGTTTTCCGAAACAGTGTGTTAGCGCTCATCACGGTGGCGGCCAGCATTTTGCCGGCGCTGCTGAGCGGGTCGGTCGTCGTCGAGTCGATTTTCAGCATCCCCGGCATGGGCAAGCTCGCGGTGGAGGCTGTCGAAAACCGCGACCGCGAACTGGTCCTGGCGGTCACGCTCATTGGCGGAATCATCGGCCTGCTCAGCCAACTTTTGCGCGATGTTTTGTACGCCATCGCCGACCCGCGGGTGGCTTATGACTGATATAACACCCGACCTCATCCAAAATGAAGTTTCCGCGCCGGCCGCCCCGGTCGGATACACGCGCGAAGTTGCCGGCCGCGTGTTGCGCCGCTGGGCGGCGCGGCTCGGGTTGGCCTGGATTTTCGTGCTGGTTTTGCTCGCGGTTTTCGCTCCTATCCTGGCGACGAGCTATCCGGCTTTGATGAAAGCGGACGGCCGCTGGTCCAGCCCGATGATTGCGAATCTCAGTTCGGCCGACGTCATCCTGCAGGTCGCGTTCTGGTCGGCCCTGGTTCTCATCCCATGGCGAAAATCAGCGCTCGTGAAATCCGCGATCTGGGGCGCCGTGCTGATCGTGACGGCGATTCCGTCGCTCTTGTTCATTCACGCCCCCGAACTGGTCGTCTACCAGACGTATCGCCTCGGTCTGCAATCCGGCCAGATCGAAAAGGCCTTCTTCGCACCGATTCCATTCTCACCGCAGGATCATCTGCGCGACATCGAAAACTCGCGCCTGCAACCTCCGGACTCAACTCATTGGCTTGGCACCACCGCCGACGGCGCTGATCTGGCCAGTAATATGATCCACGCCTCGCGCATCGCGCTTTCCATTGGATTTATTTCCACGGGTATCGCCGTCATCATCGGCGTATTTGTCGGCGCATTGATGGGTTATTACGTCGGCTGGATTGATCTGCTGGGCATGAGGCTCGTGGAAATATTCGATTCCATCCCCACCCTGCTTTTGCTCCTCTGCTTCGTCGCCTTCTTCAAGCCCAATTTGTACATCATGATGGCCATCATCGGAGCCACCAGTTGGGTGAGCTACGCCTATTTCGTGCGCGCCGAATTCCTGAGCCTGCGCGATCGCGATTTTGTCCACGCCGCGCGGGCCGCGGGGATTCCGCTGCATTCGATTCTCTTCCGCCACATGCTGCTTAACGGCCTAACGCCCGTGATCGTCAGCGCGAGTTTCGGGGTGGCCAGCGCGATCCTGATTGAAAGCACGCTAAGTTTCCTGGGCATCGGTCTGCCCAGCGAGGCAAGCTGGGGGGCGCTGCTCGAAGAGGCCCTTGGCGTCGGCGGCACGTTTTACTGGTGGATCGCCCTTTTTCCGGGATTTGCTATTTTCTTAACCGTTTTCGCGTACAACCTGATCGGCGAATCGCTCCGCGACGCCCTGGACCCGCGCTTGGGAAGAATGATGTAGCAATGGCATGATGTTGGGGCTTTTATGAGCGAAGCGCTTCTCCAAATTCGCGGTCTCACGGTGGCGTTTGAAACCGAGCGCGGCCAGAAACAGATCGTCCCCGTGCAGGATGTAAGCCTTAGCATATTCCCCGGACAGACCGTCGCCCTGGTCGGCGAAAGCGGCAGCGGCAAATCGGTCACCGCCCTCTCCATCCTGCGATTGATCCCTCAGCCGCCGGGGAAGACGCTGGCCGGTCAAATCCTCTTTGGCGGGCGCGATTTGTGCGCGCTGTCCGAGCGGGAATTGCAGCAGGTGCGCGGCAAGGACATCGCCATGATTTTCCAGGAGCCGATGACCTCGCTGAACCCGGTCTACACCATCGGCGATCAGATCATGGAAGCGGTGATGCTGCATCAGAAAGTTCGCCCCGCCGACGCCCGTATCATCGCCGAGCAGGCCATGGCCGACGTGGGAATCGCCGATCCGCGCCGGCGATTGAGCGCGTATCCCCACCAGCTCTCCGGCGGCATGCGCCAGCGCGTCATGATCGCCATGGCCCTGAGCTGCCGGCCGAAACTGCTCATCGCTGACGAACCGACGACGGCGCTCGACGTGACCATCCAGGCGCAAATATTGGAACTGCTGCGCCGTCTCCAGCGCGAGACGGGAATGGCCATTTTGCTCATCACCCATGATCTGGGCGTCGTCGCCGAAAACGCGGATGTCGTAGCGGTGATGTACGCCAGCCGCATTGTCGAATACGCCGGCGTCGAGGAACTGTTTGACCGGCCGCAGCATCCGTACACGCTCGGCCTCTTCAGCGCCGTCCCGCGCCTTGGCCATGCCGCCGATCGGCTCAATGCGATTCCCGGCACGGTTCCCAATCCATCGGCATTTCCCGGCGGATGCAAGTTCCATCCGCGCTGTGCCCTCACGCGCTCGCTGGCTTCGCATGAACACAACACGGTGCAGGTGACGGTGGATCGCCGGCCGGTTGCCGTGATGCGGCCGTGCGCGCAGGAAGAGCCGAAATTACGGCAAGTCTCGCCGCGGCATTGGGCGGCGTGTCATTTCGCCGAGGGGTATGCCAACTCCCCCGCCGGCGCGCCGACGCTGGATCATCGCCGCGAGGTCGTGCCCGAAACGATTGCCGTTGAGGAGGCGCAGGCATGAGCCAGACCCTCTCGGCTGCTGCGCCGGCGACCTCCGCCAACGGTTCGCCGCTGTTGGAAGTGCGCGACTTGCGCGTCTGGTTCCCGATTCAAAAGGGCATCCTCAGCCGCACTGTCGGATACGTTAAGGCCGTGGATGGCGTGAGCTTCAACATCACCGCGGGGCGAACGCTCGGTCTCGTCGGCGAGAGCGGCTGCGGTAAAACGACCGTCGGGCGCGCGATCCTGCGCCTGATCCGCACCGGCGGCGGCGTGGAACTCGGCGGGACCGTTCGCTTCAAAGGCGAAGATTTTCTCGCCCACAAGGGGCAGGCGCTGCGCCGCCTGCGGCGGCATTTGCAGATCATTTTCCAGGACCCGGTTTCTAGTCTCAATCCGCGACTGAGCGTCGGCAATATCATCGGCGAGCCGCTGACGGTGCACGGGATTGCCTCGGGACAAAAGCGAAATGAAAT
>JBEKYH010000303.1:0-6436 GCA_049511115.1 Tepidisphaeraceae bacterium
TGGTTTATCTGGCCAGCCAGACCGACGCCAAACTCTGCGAGGATGTCGCCAGCGTGTGCGATGACACGATCCTGGCCCAGATCGTTGGCTTCATCCGCGCCGGTGCGACTGATGCGCTCAGGAGCAACTCCGTCGATGATTTCTCCTGGTTGCTCGATCGCTCGACCATTCAGGCCATGCAAGGCCCGCTGTTCAAATCGCAGCTTTCCCCCGAACTGCTGGAAATCCTCACCCTCTACATGGGCGAAACCGGCCGTCACGCCGCGGCCCTCGACGAAGTCATGCGCGGCGTCACCAGCCGCAACGCGCTGGACCAGCGCCTGGTCAGCGAGAATTACATTTATCTTCAGGACAGTTCCCCCGCCTATCGCGCCCGCGCCTTTGACTGGCTCAAGGCCCGCAATCTCGCTCCGGCCAATTTTGATCCCCTAGGCGCCCCCAAGGCGCGCCGCGAAGCGCTCGACCAGGCTCTTTCACCGCAGGCCACCGCGCCGACGCCGGGGGGGAGCCAATGAAAAAGAAACGCCCGAATCAGCCGAAAGCGCCGGGGCAAACAAAAGCCCCCGTCGAGCCGACGCCTGCTCCTCAATCGCCTCCCGTAATATCTTCGCCGCCGCTTACGACCAAACGGCCCCGCGTCTGGCCGCGCCGAATATTTTTATCATTTATCGCCGTGTTCGCCCTGTTGATCATCGCCCGCCTTCTTACGTCGCTGCTTTTGCCGATGGTCATCGACCGCGTGGCCCGCGTCTATGGTCTCGATTGCACTTATGACCGCCTGACGCTCAGCATCCTCGGCGGCGGCGCGGAAATCTGGAATGTGCAATTAACCCCCAAAGAGGGCGGCGATCCCGTCCTGCGCGCCGACTACTGCCAGGGCGAAATTTCCGTTTTTAATCTCCTGCGCGGGCGGCTGGTCGTCTATCGCGTCGCCACCGACGGCGTGGACATGAACATCGAGCGCGCCCGCGACGGCAGCCTGCCCCTGCTGGGCCGATTCATTTCGGCAACTTCCTCCGCCAGCCAGCCGAGCGCAAAGACGAACATCCTTCCCCCAGCGATCGACCTTCAGCCGCCCCTGCGCATCGACGCATTGCGCCTGGCTCACATTCGCGTGCGCTTCGACGACAAATTCGTCACGCCTAATTTCCAGACCAGCGTAGCCCTCGACATGCGCGTCACGGACTTCGGTGTGCTTGGCAAGCCCACGCAGTTTGAAATGGATTTTTCGTCCGACCCGATGCTGGATTCGCTCCAGGTTTTAGGCGATGGCCAAAGTGACGGCAAAACATTGTCGGCAAACATGACCGTCCTCATGCGCGGGTTGCACGTCAAACCCGCGGACGCCTATCTCGCCTCGATCGGCCTTCGCCCGACGGCGGACGATATCGATGCCTCGATGGCCGGCGTTTTGAAAATCAACGTCGCGTCCAATCCCGCCGACGGCGTCAGCGCCTCGCTGTCCCTGGACCATGCCCATATCAGTTGCGACGGTGTAGAAGCCGCCGCGATGGACCATCTTTCGCTCGATGCCACGTCGATCACGCCCTCGTCCGCGATATTTGGTCAGCTCGATCTTTCCGGCGTGCGCTGCAACGCCACGCGCGCCGCCGACGGGGCTCTGAGCGCCTTCGGCCTGGAATACGCCCCCGCGCCGCGGCAATCGCCCGAGCCCAAAACCGCTTTGGGTTTTCCCAATTACGCTTTGCGACTGGGCCGATTGATGGTGAGTGATCTTCACGCTCGATTCGCCGACGACACCATCAATCCGCCCGTGGCGCTGGCCCTCGATGTCGATCGCTTTTCCGTGGATAACCCAATTCCTGATCGCGCCCATCCCGATGCTCCGATCTCCTTTTCCGCAGCGCTGGCCGCTCCGGGAATGGTGCGAAAGATGCAACTCGACGGCAAAGCCACGCCCTTCGCGGCCGACAAATCGTTCAACTTAACCGCCAGCGCCGACGGCATCGTCCTGGCCGCGATCCATTCCTATCTTGCTCCGCTGGGCGTCACATCAGAATGGAAAGACGGCTCCCTTCACGTCGCGGTCAACGGCACTCTCTCTCAATCCGCCGACGGCAAGCTGACCGCCAGCGCCCACGTGAGCGATTTTCATCTCACCGACCCGGACGATCTGCTCACGCTCAACAACGCGAGCATTGACTCGGCCGGCTTTGATCCGCGCACGGCAACGATTCATGCCGCCGCGATCGATATCTCCGGCCCGGCCGTTTCCATCCGGCGCGATTCCTCCGGCAATCTGCACACCCTTGGCTTTGGATTGAATTTGCAATCGACCGCATCGAGTGCGAATTCGACGGGGCTCGCCGATTTGTTATTGCAGGAAGTCGCCGAGGGTCGCTCCGGCCCGATCGCGCTGATTCCCAACCTGGACATCAAGCATTTCGCATGGAAGGACATCAAGCTGAATCTCACCGACCAGACGGTTCAGCCGCCCGCTTCGCTGGCCGTTTCCGACGCGGGGCTGACCGTCGAAAACTTCATCTTTCCGCCGACGATCCCAGCGCAAGGCGCGGTGCACGCCTGGCTCAAATCGCCGGATTTCGCCCCGGACCTGACCCTGGATGGGACGCTATCCTCCGCGCCGCATCACATCACGCTGGAATCCGATGTCCGCGGCGACGGCCTGCGCGGCGATGCCCTGGCGCCATACATCAAGCCGCTCGGCGTCACGCCCATTTTGAAAAACGGCTCGCTGGCCCTGCACGAGAAATTCGAGATCACCAGCGGTCCGGCGTTTTCACTGGAAGTCCGCGATGCGTCGCTGACCGACAACGGCGAATCACTGCTCGGCTGTTCATCCCTGCAAATCGCCGCCTTGCGCGGCCAGCGCGGCGGGATCGCGCTCGATGCGGTGAGGATGACTTCGCCGACGATTCGCATTGCGCGCGACGCCGACGGGTCCATCGAAGTCGCCGGCGTGTCGCTGGCGGTGAAGGGCGAGCAGTCTCCCTTCGCCCCGGTGTACGCCTTCGGCGCGGAAGGGAATGTTCCGGCGCTGCCCACGCTGAATCTGAAGCAATTGCAAATCCAGGACGCCGGCCTGCATTGGGTCGATAACGCGGTCTCTCCGGCCGTGGATACGACCGCCAATCTGAGCGCCGCCCTGAATGATTTTAATTTTGGTTCAACCCCCGCGCCGGCGACATTGCACGCACAGGCCAGCATTTCCGGCTCGCTCGACGCCCTGACAGCCGATGGCACGATATCGGCTTCGCCTGATCGGCAATCGCTGAATCTCACCCTGGCCGGGCAGGGAATCCGCGCCGGCCCGATCGCATCGTATCTGCCGCCGCAGGTGCGCGTCGTCTTGCAGGATGGCCATCTTCATGCCGCGATCGCGCTCGACGCCCAGCGCCATGCCGAAGGCGGCAGGGGGATCGACCTCACGGTTAGCGACCTGGGTTTGCAGGAGGGAACCGAAAATCCCGCTCTGGTGGATTTTGCCTCGCTCCATCTAAAGGTCGCGCGCCTCGATCCCGCCGCCAAGCTGATCGCCCTGGATGACCTGACGGTGAAAGGTTTGGATCTGCCCGTCCATGCGACATCCGCCGGCATCACCGCTGCCGGCGTGCAATGGATTGCCAATTCAGATGGCGCGCCGTCAACGCAGCCGGCAATCGCAACCGCCACTGCGACGACCGTGCCTTCATCCCCGCCGGAATCGTCGCAGGATATTCTCAAGCAGATCGCCGCCGAGCGCGACCGCCTGCCGCTGATCGAGTTGAACAATCTCGATTTGAACTGCAACAACATTGCCGTCACCTATGATTCGCCGGACCATCCCGCTCCGGCGATTATTTCCCATCTGCGCGTCCACAACTCCAGCCCGCTGACGTGGCTCGGCCGCGATGTCGAATCGAATCCCGCGACCGAGCTGGACCTGGCTGGCACAGTCGAACCCGTCGCCGATGCCTTCAAGATTCACATTCACGCCACGCCCTTCCTGCGGCAAAAAACCCTCGGCGTGGAATTTGCTATCAGCGGAATTCACGGCGCGGGCCTGGCCGCCGTCGCGCCGGCGCTGATGCGCGGAGTCAATCCAGCGGGAATGCAATCGGGCCAGATCAGCGGGTCCGTTACCACATCGCTGCGCCTGCAAAACGTGCGTCAGACCGATTTCAGTTTTGCCTACGGCGGCAAGGCGGATTTCAGCCTCAAAGACCTCAAACTTCTGGGTGATCCGCAGGGTCCGGTCCTGGCGGGCGTGCAGGAGATTCATTCCGAGAACGTCGTCATCGGCCCGAATTTCTCCACCGTGCAGGCGCCAGAACTCAGCATTGAAAACATCAGCGGCGAAGCCACCCGCGAAAAAGACGGCGTTCATTTTGCCGGCCTCATCATCCCGCTGCCCAAACCGTCGTGGGAATCGCCGGCTGGAAGCCCATCGACCGCGCCCAAAACGGTCGCGGCCGCGAATCCCGCTGTATCTGTCGCTGGAAGTTCGGCCGCTGATTCTCCTCCCATGGAATCGCCTTCCGGCGTGATCAGCGTCGATCGCCTCCTCATCAGCGGCATGAATTTCCGCATGGAAGACCGCACGGTCGATCCGCCGTTTGTCGTGCCGATTGACGGGCTGGACGTGGAGGCGCAGGGCCTTTCCAATCTGGTTTTGACTCAGAACAAACCGATCCGATTCAGTGCCCTGGTCAATTCCGACAAAGTTTCCTTCGCCGGTTCAAACAGCAAATCGACCGCGGCCAATCAGCGCCCGCTCTTTTCGCAGATTGCCAGCAACGGCGTCGTTTCATTGTCGCCCAACTTTAAGGGCTGGGCGAAGGCGTCGGTGAGCGGCTTCGAGCTGGCCAGCCTCAGCGGCGTGGCGAAGCAGCACGATGTCACGCTCGGCGGCGGCACGTTCGATGGCGATCTCGACCTGCGTTTCCCCGGCGACGGTACCATCGACACCAGCAGCCGCCTGGTGCTGACGGACCTTTCGTTGTCGGAGCCGCCCAACGGAAATCTGTCGCACGCCCTGAGCCTGCCCGCGCCGCTGGATGTGGTGATCGGCGCCCTGGAAGACCCCGACGGCTCGATCACGCTGCCGCTCAATGTTGACATCCGCCAGGGCCAACTCGACAGCGGCTCAGTTGCTTCCGCCGCGTCGTCAGCGTTTCTCGGCGTGGTCGGGACGGCGGTCGCGACAGCGCCAATCAAAGCGGTCAATCTTTTCGGTTCCCACACCCAGCCGCAGCAGGTCGAGCCGCCGGTGATTCTCGCGTTTCCCGCTGGTTATCCGACGCTTTCCTCCGATCAGGTCGCCGCGCTGACCTCCCTGAAAACCCGCCTGCTGCGCGACTCGGCGCTCGAACTCACCATCCGCAACGAACTGGGCAGCGACGACATCGCGCTCGCCGCCGAACGCGTGAATCCCGGAACCAACGACGCCACCGATCTGGCCGACGCGCTGAATGAGCGGCGTGACGAATTGCTGGCGGCCAGACGCACCGCCTCCAGCGACGTGCGCGCCTTGCTGGCCTCGACCGCGACCGACGAAGCCAACAGCGCCATCGAGCGCCTGCGCCGGATTGACCGCGAGCTTGCCGATATCGACAACGCGCTGGATCACATCTACGACCTGCTGCGCCCCGGCGCCGATCGCCAGGCCCTGCGCCGCACCAGACAGGCCAGCCTGGAGATCGCCGCCGCGCGCCTGCAGGCGGCACGCGAACTGCTGCTATTGCCGGTGGGGAAAAAGAAGATCGACCCGGAGCGCATTCATCTGACCAACGCGCCGTTCACGGATTCGCCGGGGAATGAATTGGGAGAGTTGTCGGTGGTGGTGGTGAGGACGAAGTGAAGCGCCAATGGCCCGCGCCGCGGGCGATAGTGAAACGATCAGCTTGCCTGATTTTTCAGCCATTCTGTGCGCTTCTTCTCGAAATGTTCCCGCACTTCTTCTAACGAATAGGTCTTACCGCCCGCGTCGATTTCCCCGGAAATGTGATCTAATTCGGCGAGAACCTCGGGCGTGAAAAGGTGGTCGAAGTTGTCGGTAGGTTCGCCAGGATCGTGGCTCAGGACATCCGCGACATACGCGTCAACCGTCGCAAAGCCCGCCGCGGTTGCTCGCCGTTGTGCTTCCTGGAAAAGGTGATCGTCGAGTTGGATTTGGTGCATGGCGATCTTTCTGGTTGCGTCGATTGTCTGTTCTTTATTATACGGGCGAATCGAATCGCTTGTCACCGCGAATCCCCAAATTGCTGACTGATCGTGCCAACCCATTTCATCGCGTCACATACAAATTCACATACTCCGCCACGCTCAGCCCTTCCAGCGTTTTTTGCTTCATAGAAGCAGCCAGAATCTTTTCGCATTTCTTCGCCGGAAAACGGCTGACAAGGTTGCGTTTGAATTTCTCGATCAGCAGCGGCATTCCTTCGCTCCGTCGGCGGCGGTGGCCGATGGGGTATTC
>JBEKYH010000304.1:0-6423 GCA_049511115.1 Tepidisphaeraceae bacterium
GCCCCGCAAACTTGCCGCAATGGATGAACAAGCCGCGGACGGACGCGGAAGAACCGGCGCTGCTCCTTCGCGTCGCCTCTATTTTTGGGTTGGACGGCGGATGGCGGGGTTGCAAAACGCACGAGGAAAATGGAAGATCGTTTTTTGCCGGTCGTGGTGGACACGGCCGGGGGACTGGTGGGAGTACGGGTAAGCGGACAAATACCGGGAAAGGCAGTCGATTATGAGCGGACAGGCATTTGGAGTGATCGGTCTGGAAGTCATGGGGCGCAACGTCGCGCAGAACGTCGAACGAAATGGTTTTCCAGTCGCGGTATATAACCGGACCTGGGAAAAAACCCAGGATTTCCTGGACGGGCCTGCCAAGGGGAAGAATTTCAAGGCCGGCAAAACCGAGGCGGAATTCGTCGCCCTGCTGGAGCGGCCGCGCAGGATTCTGGTCCTGGTCAAGGCCGGCAAGCCCGTGGACCTGGTGATCGATGCCCTCAAGCCGCACCTTCAGGAAGGGGACATCGTCATCGACGGCGGCAACTCACTTTACACCGACACCGAGCGGCGCGTAGCAGCGCTGGCCCCGACGGGAATCAAATTCTTCGGCATGGGCGTGAGCGGCGGTGAAGAAGGCGCGCTGTGGGGACCCTCCCTCATGCCCGGCGGCGACAAGGAAGCTTATAAGCACCTGGAGCCGATCCTGACGAAAGTCGCCGCCAAGGCGTACGACGGCGCTCCCTGTGTCACTTATTGCGGCAGCGGCGGGGCCGGCCACTTTGTGAAGATGGTTCACAACGGCATCGAATACGGCGACATGCAGCTCATCGCCGAGGCGTATGACCTGCTCAAGAACGTCGGCGGCATGAACAACGCCCAGCTTCAGGAGACGTTCGAGGAATGGAACAAGGGCGAGCTTCGCAGCTTCCTCATCGAAATCACCACCAAGGTCATCAACTTCCCCGACCCGACCGGCAGCGGCAAGTCGATGGTGGACGTGATCCAGGACAAAGTCGGCATGAAGGGGACGGGAACCTGGACCATTCAGGCCGCTTTGAATTTGCAGATCGCCGCGCCGACGATGGCGGCCGCGGTGGACGCCCGCGAGATGAGCGGCTTGCAGGCCGAGCGCGCGGCGGCGGAAAAACTGCTGCCCGGACCCAAGGCGCCCAAGTTCAGCGGCGACCTCAAGGCGTTCGTCAACGACGTACGCCAGGCCCTGTTCTGCAGCAAGATTTGTTCCTATGCCCAGGGAATGGCCATGCTGGCCGCGGCGAATCGTCCCAAGGCCGCCGACGGATCGGGCGGATATGACTACGGCATGCACCTCGATCAGCTTGCCAAAATCTGGCGGGCTGGTTGCATCATCCGCGCCGATTTCCTCGATGACATCACCAAGGCCTACATCGCCAATCCCAAGCTGGCCAATTTGCTCCTGGCCGACAAGTTCAAGGATTTGATCATCAAGTACCAGGATTCCTGGCGGCGCGTCGTGTCCATCGGCATCCAGCAGGGCATCGCCACCCCGGCGTTCAGCGCCTCGCTGGCTTATTACGACGCCTATCGCCGCGCTCGCCTGCCGGGCAATTTGATTCAGGCCCAGCGTGATTTCTTCGGCGGTCACACTTACACGCGGACCGACAAGCCGGGTGGCCCGTTCCACATGGAATGGAAGCCGGGTGGGACAGAGACGCTGGTCGTCGAAGGCAAGAGCCGCACGAAGTAACTGCGGGCCTTTCGCGAAAGACGCAGAAACAGAAGAAGCCGGCGCGTTTGATACGCACCGGCTTCTTTGTTGGCAAAACTTGATGCGAGCGTAACACCCGCGCTATCGGCCGCGGCCGCCAGGACCATTGCCCGGGCCTCCGCCGTTGCCACCCGGACCTCCACCGCCACCGCCATTGTCGCGTCCACCGCCGCCGCGCGGCTGGTCAGCGGGGGGAGGTGGCGGCGCCTGGGGCGGAGCTTCGCGCTGGCGCTCGTCGCCGGCTGCGCGGGCTCGGTAGGCGTCGTTCAAATCGTTATAGCGGCTTGAATCAGCAGGCGGGGCGGGATGTTCTTCAGGAGCCCGCGCTTCCGGTGGACGCGGTGCGGGAGCGCGATCATCGGGCGCGCGCGCTTCAGGAGGCGCCGTGCGAGCCGGTCCAGCCGCGGGGGCCGCGTGCCAGCCGGAATCATCGTGCGTTTGCCAGCCATCGACGGTTTTGCGATAGACATTTCCGTCCCGGTCGGCAAAGACATCATCGCGAGCGGGGGCCGGGCCTCGATCCACGCCGGGGCGGCCTTCATCGCGCGCCACTGGTCCGGCGAGTTCTTTATGCACGTCGGCGCGCCGGTCATAAACATTGCGGACATAGGCGTCGCGCTTAGCCGCATCGAGGGCCAGTTCGCGCTGGGCGAACGTGGCATGGAGCGCGTCGTGGGCGAAGACTGGCCGGAAACCGCCAAAGCCGAACCAGAGGCCGCCGCCGCGGACAAACCCGCCGGGAGCGTTGCCGATCCAGACGCGCCCGCCGCCGAGCGCGGTGGCAAAGTCAAACCCCCAGTGGCCGGAATACCAGTTGTAATGAGCGGCGAATCCGAACGTGAAGGGGCGGGGATAATAGGCGCGGCCCAACCAGGGGTGGTAACGGAAACCGGTGCCGTAAACGACAACGCCGTTATAGGCGTAGCACCCAACGTAGCCCGGCAGATAGCCGCAGTAGACAACATCCGCGGTGTGACCATAGCAGTAGACAAATCGCACCGGATAAATCGGGCAGCTTGGCGGGATCGTGTAGATTTCCGTGGGGACGGTCGTGCAGACTTCCCACGGCCCGACCGCGGCGGCGCCGTCGTACCAGACCGCGTTGTAGCAGGTGTAATAATGCCCGCCGACCAGGAGGACACTGGCGTCGGTGTTGACGGCGTATGTCATGTCCGTGCCTTCGACCGGCTGGAATTGCGGGTCGCCGTCGTATTGCACAGGGGGCTGATCAAAGTTGTGCAAGTCCACGGCGGCCGTCTGGGGAACATAGGTATCCGCGACGGCATCCGTCGCTTCCTGCGTGTTGGGGACGTGCGCCAGGACATCGGACTTATCGCTGTTGGGCGGAATCCGCGAAAAATCAGTGGGCAACTTATCGGGGGGGACGAATGACCACGGTCCGTTATGGCTGGCAGCCGTGTACCAGCGGCCCGAGAGCAGGACGAAAAGCTGCTGCGTGTCGATGGTCAGGAATACGTCGGAGTCGGTGTTGGTGACGTAGAGAAGATCGGTTCCGGGGATGGTCGCCATTTCGGCCTGGCCGTTGGTGCAGATCAATTCGGTAGGTTCGGTCGCGGTGACGATTTCCACCGAGGCCGCGTCGGCGGCGGCGATCGGCTGCTGCGGGTCCTGGTAGCCGCTGGAATCAGCCAGCGCGGCGATGGCCGGCGGAGCGCCGGCGGCGCCCTGGAAAGGTCCCATCGGATCGGGCGCGGAAAACCAGCGGCCGCCGCCCTTGAGGTAATACGTGCGGCTGGGGCCGTCGAGGGCCACAAAAAACGGCGTGTTCACAACGCGCAGAATCGTCGAATTATCGGCCTGCACGAGCTTGGGTTGGCCGTCGTATTGTACCTTCACAGCCAGGTGATCGAGAAAAATAATGTTGGGCGGGGTGGATTCGATCTGCGTCGCGGCGGCCTGTTCCTTGTGGATGGTTTCGACCATCGCCAAGAGTTGATCGAGCGACAATGTCACGTTGCGGCCGGCGAAGACCTGCTGCACGGCATCGGTCATTTCTTTTTCGACAGCCGGATCGGAGACGGGGAAACGATCCTTGGTGATGGTGTTGTCGAGAATCTGCACGGTGCGGGCCACGCGATCGGTGGCCACTCGGCTTTGCAGCCAGACGGCGCCGAATACCGGCGTGGTCTGCCCCTGCATCTGCACGCTCACGGCGGCCCGGGCGGTAAGCTGGTCGCCCTGAAAATCGTCAAGCTGCGGCTGGAAGATCGTCACCTGCGCGTTGGCGGTATTGACCTGAACGGGCCAATGCGATGCAGTCGCCGGAGGCGGGGTGGGCGGCAGCGGCGCCGCTTGCGGCGGCGCATCGGGAGGGTTGTATTGCCCCCATGCCGGTTGCATCCACATCCCCGCTGCCACCAACATCACGCCGAATCTTAAAATCCGCAACATAGTCCATCTCCTGATAATCCGCCGCATGGCGACACATGCGCCCCATACACTCGCGGCAAGCCTCTCGTTACCTTGCTAGACACTAAAGCCAGCCCATCCGTTGGGCAACCCGCCATAATTTCGCATTTTAATTGCTGTACCTAAGTATTGGCAATGGAAGCAAAGAAAAGAATTTTCACCGCGAAGACGCGAAGAAATGCGGGATTCACCACCCGCTCGGCTTCGCCTCGCTAGAGGACACAGAGGACACGGAGGTAAATCTAAATTCATCAAATTCGATCTGAATTCTGATTTACCTCTGCGTCCTCTGAGTCCTCTGTGGTGAATCCTGTCTTTGCGTTTCTTCGCGTTCTTCGCGTCTTTGCGGTGAAAGCTCTTTGTTCAAATCGCGGGCCAGTCGCCGATTAGAAATATAGGATTTTTTTGGAAGAGGGCTTTTAATCCCTGGGGGCGATGCCATCGAGAGTGATGAGCAGAAGCTTATCGGTGATCTGGTGCGGCATTCTCTTGTAATCGGCGGCGACCTGGGCGCGGATGCGATTCACCGTCTGCTCGTCGTCGCGGAAGCAGAGGAGAATGTCACGGTTGGGAATGGCCGCCGCGAAGGGACTGCCGAGGTATTCGCGGAGGCGCTGGTAGAGCGTCGGCAGCAGCAGGCGGCTGGAGTCGTACCCGTCCATCGTCTGGAACAGCATCAGATTCACTCGTCCCTCTTCGTCCTGGGCGGCGTGGGCGTTGATCTCGGCGCTGCGGGCCGACAGATTGGCCAGGGCCAACTCGTGCAGTTCCTCGGCCCCGATTCCCCATTGCTGGAAGCGCTGCGATGAGACGTAGGCAATCGTGCGATCATTGTCTACTGCGTACGCGATGACCAGGCCGGGGGCCAGCGGCCGCGTGAACGCGCCCGAGGCGAGCGACCCCGCCTCCGGCAAAATCATCGGGTAGACGCGGTCGGTCACCTCGCTGAAATTGGCCGTTGTATCCGGCGCGTCGGCGGCGCGAAGCAACTCGACAATCCAGCGCTCGGCCTGGCGGCGCAGCGTCTTGGGCTCAAGCTGCGCCAGGCGATAGAGATTCTCCAGCGAAGCCACGTTCCCATTGATGCTCAGCGAGAACGGCTGCTCCGCCGCGGCGATCTTCTCGAGCGGGAATTTGGCCTTCACAATCTCCAGCACGCGCTGCACAAACTGCGGGCGGGACAAGCTCATAAGCACACTATATCCCTGTTATTTAGCAAAGGCTATGGAAAACCAAGGACTGAGGGCCGAGGACGGAGGACTGAGAGGGAGGGGATGACAATGTGACTGGAAGCCCACGATGTATCGCTTCTACTGCGGTCCTGTTCTACTGATCTACTTTTCCCGCGGCGAAGCCGCGCCTCACCCCCTCATCTTGTCGCCATGTCATTCCCGCCATACCTAAAATAACTCCAACCTCGCGTATAATGTCCGCGCGATGGCATCCCCTCCCCCAACCTCCAGCGTCTGGAGCGACGCCCTCCTTGCCAATCCCCACGGCGTGGCCGACAAGCGACTGCGCGTGCGGAAAATGTTCGCGGCCATCGCCCCCAGCTATGACCTGAACAACCGCCTCCACAGTTTGTGGATGGATCAATGGTGGCGGCGGCGGGCCGTTCAATTGGCCAAATTGAAGCCCACCGATCGAGTCGTGGATGTCGCCTGCGGCACGGGCGATCTGGCGTTGCGCTTTGCCGGGGCGCTGGGCGCGGGCGCGCAGCCGGTTGTGGGGATTGATTTCACCTACGAAATGCTCCCCATGGCCGCGCGAAAATCGGCGGGCCAATGCATCCGCTGGATCAACGGCGACGCCCTCTGCCTGCCCCTCCAGGGCGCCTCTGCCGATGTCGTCTCCATCGCCTTTGGCATCCGCAACGTCGCCGATCCGGCCGCGGCGTGCCGCGAATTTCGGCGCATCCTCCGCCCCGGCGGCAGACTTGTCATTCTGGAGTTTTCTCTTCCGGCCAATCCGGTCCTGCGGGCCATGTACAACTTTTATTTCCGCCGCATCCTCCCGCGCACCGCGACGTGGATCAGCGGCGACACCACCGGCGCGTACAAATATCTGCCGGAATCGGTGAACACCTTCATCGACCGCTCGTCGATGGTGCGCATGATGACCGAGGCCGGTTTTACCGAGGTGCAACAGCATCCCCTGACATTCGGCGTGTGCGTTTGCTACCGGGGATTGGTCGCCCCCTGAAAGTGCGCCTCTGGTCCCCTCTCCCTGAGTACATGGAGAGAGCCTAATCCGGCAGG
>JBEKYH010000305.1:0-11509 GCA_049511115.1 Tepidisphaeraceae bacterium
AGCGCCGGCGTCAATCCGGCGATGAATGCCAGCACGATGACGCCGACCAGATAAGCCGGTTCATACCAATCCACGTCCAGCCAGTGCAGGCTTTCGCCGAAGAGCTGATACATGTACCACGAGCCGAAAGCGGTGATGGCATGTCCCGCGATGATTCCCAGGATGCACCCCAGCGCCGCGACCAGAGAGGCCTCGGCGCAAATGATCGCCAATATGCGCTCCCGCGTCGCGCCCAGCGCCCGCAGTATCGCAATCTCCCGCGTACGCGCCGAGACCGAATTGTAAATGCTCACGAGGATTCCCACCGCCGCCACGACAGTGACCAGCGAGCAGATAATCAGCAGCATCAGCCGCGTGGGCCGGAGAAAGACATCGAAGAAATCTCGCATGACCTGCGCCGGATTGCAGGCCATCACGTCGGTGCCGTTGTTGAGATCGTAAAGCAGGTCCTGCAAGGTGACGCCGCCGCGCGATTGGACCATGATGGCCGACAGCGCCAGCTTGTCTACCATGTCCGCATGAAGATGGATGACCCCGTCGGGCGTCAGGTCGTAATTCGCATGATGCTCCGTGCCGTTGGCGTCGGTCGTGACAGTTTCCTCTCCATCGGCGCCGGCCGTCGGCAACATGCCCGCGCGGAGTTTCGCCTGCGCCGCCAATCCCACGCCGTGCGCGGCGATGGTGAAGAAGCTGTTCAGCGGAATGTAGATCACCCGGTCCGCCGAGGTATGCGTTGGCTTGAGGATGCCGACGACTTTCCATTTTTCCGCGTGAATTTCAGGCGGTTCGCCAGGCAAAGGACTTCCGTGGGTCGCCTGAAAGGCGCTTCCGATGCGCAAATCCGACAGGCGAGACACATCGCTGCCGATAATCGCCTCAAATTTATTGCCGGCGAAAACGCGCCCCTGGTCGATTTCGTATCGCTGTCCGGGCTTGTATTCCATCACGTCGTCAGCCGCCAGCGGTGCGCCGTCTTCGCCAACGCCGAAGAGGCTGGGGAGGGTGCCGACGATGCGGTACTTTCCCTGGTAGGTGTCGCCAACCACCGTGGGCACCGCCAGCTTCACGTATTTCTTCAAATCACCGCTGGTCATGCGCCCCCAGACATCAAACGGAATGTTGCCGGGGCTGACATCCATGTGATAAATCGTGTTTATGGTGAGCTGCAGCGCCGAACCTTTCTTTCCCACCAGAACGTCGTATCCGAAGTTCTTCTGCCCAAAGAGGGCATCGGTCTCGCGCCCCATGACCATGATGGCAATGGCCAATCCAACGCCGAGTGTCACAGAGAGCAAAGTAAGCCAGGTGGATAGTGCCCTCTGGCGCATGTTCTTGGTGACAAGCTGAAACAAATTCATTGAAAACCTCTGGTATCCATTTTTGATGGCGGCGAATCCCCATCATCTCCGCAAACATCACTCACGCCACGGCGACAACTGGCGTTGCCGCGCGATTCAACTCCGCCAGTGAAATCCGCCGTGGCAATTGGCGGGCGATGTCCATGTCGTGGCTCACCAGCAGCAGCGACGCGTTCACTTCCTTGCAGAGATTGCGCATCAAATCGAGCACCTGCTGCGCATTGGCCGGGTCGAGCGCGCCCGTCGGTTCGTCCGCCAGCACGATGGTGGGGCGGTTGGCCAACGCGCGGGCGACGGCCACGCGCTGTTGCTGGCCGACGCTCAGGCGCGACGGCTTGTAATTCAGCCGGTCGCTAAGGCCGACTTCCTGGAGCAAGCGTTTCGCCCAGGCGGCGTCGTGCCCGCGGCCCGTGAAACTCATCCCCAGGAGGACGTTTTCCAGCGCTGTAAATCCCGGCAGGAGATGATGGGTCTGGAAAATGTAGCCGAGGTAGGTGCCGCGAAAAATGTCGCGCTGCGCCTCAGAGAGCGTGGTGATATCCACCTCCCCCTGCGCCGGCGAGCCGAAAACGATCCGGCCGCTATCGGGAACGAGAATGCCCGCGATGAGATGGAGCAGCGTCGTCTTGCCCGATCCGCTGGAGCCAATAAGGGCGGCCTGCTCTCCCTCGGCTAACTGAAAAGTTGGGATGTCGATCACCGGAACGACGCTCCCGTCCGGGCCGACGTACTGTTTGACGAGGTTGGTTAATCTCAGCGACATATGGATTGCGATGTCCCGTAACTGAATTGGACGAAGCGATACTTGCCGCGCAGGGCGACGACCACACTTTACGGCCATCGCCGCCAACGGCAGATGCAGAATCAGGCAGATAACGCAATTCGCCGAATCATGCCGATACGGCGGCGGCGTGGGTTGCCCCTGGGCATGCTGGCTGGCCACCCATTCGTCGGTTTGGCGCTGCACCTGCTGAAGGTGCACATAGTCGATGCCGCCCGAAGCAATGCCCAGCATGGCCAGTGCCGTCAGGATGCCGACGAAATGCCGCATGGCAATATCTTCTGGGGGTCATCGCCCAAAATCAAATCCGAGGCAACCCGATGAAGGCCGATTCCGATGAAACGACGCATTAACTGCCAAACGGCCGCGATGCCGGGGCGCCGGTGGGATCGGCGGGGATTTTGAAATCGGCGAAGTTGTCCGGATGAGCGGGATCAAAAGCCGGCACATCCGTCACCAGATACTTGGCAATCGACAGATTGTCCGCCTTGATTCCCTCGACGATGCATCGGGCCATTTCGTAACTGCCAAAGTCGCTGTGATGCGTGCCCTCCTTTGGGGTGGCAAACAGAACTGAAACTTTGTCCGGGCCAAAGGCTTCGTAGAGGGTCTGGCTGTAGTTGGCCAAGTCAATCAGGGCAACCTTCTGTTCGCTGGCCACCTGCCGCGCGGCGGCGAGATAATCGCCGTGGCTGTTGGTCACTTTGCCATTGGCGTCGAAAGTCTTGCGGTGCATCGGTGTGAAAACAACCGGCGTGGCGCCATGGGCGCGGGTGTCGGCGACGAATTTCTCCAGCGCGGTCTTGTAATTCTTAAATGCCCCGGCGTTGGCGCCTTTGTCTTTTTCGTCGTTGTGGCCGAACTGCATGAAAACCCAGTCGCCGGGCTTGATAACGCTAAGGACTTTGGGCCAGCGGTTTTCGCCGATGAAGCTGTTGGCGGTTTCGCCGGATTCGCCGTGATTGGCGACGACGATGCCGTCATTGAAGAACCGCGTGATGGTCTGGCCCCAGCTATTGTAAGTCTCGCGCGATTGGTCGGTGGAGGTGGAGTCGCCGATGATGTAGAGGACGGGAAGATCGTTGGCGCTGGTGATCTCGATGGTGGAAACGCTGGGATGCTGGCCGATGAATTCAAGGGTGAGCTTGTCATCCCAGGCCCAGGCTTCCTGGGTTGTTTCGCGCGGGGCTTTGAGGCGGACTTTCTTGCCGCCGTCGAAGGTCGGGTAGCGGACATTGACGTTGAAGTCGCGCGTCACAAATTGCCCGGCCGTGGTGTGAACTTCGTCCAGCATGAGGCGGCGAAGCTCGGCTTTGACTGTGGTGGTGGTCTCGGTGGTAGGATTGCCGAGGGAAACGGTGACGCGGTAGCTCCCTTCGGGGACTTTCACGGAGAAATAAAACGCCCCATCGCTGGTCGCCGCGTGATCGGCAGCCGTGACGGCGGCGCTGACCGGTTCAAATCCGTAACCCGTTGAATCAGCGTAAGCCGCATCGGATGCGACGGTGGTATAGCCGGCGGCGGAGGCGTTGGAGCCGAATTGGAATTTGAGGTCGAGGGGCGTCGTGTCGGCGCGGGCGGCGAAGGGAAGGAAGACGGAGACGAGGATTGCCATCAGGAGAATGCGGGGACGAGAGAACATGCGGTTTCCTCAGCTTTTTATAATGGGCGACAATTCGCCACACCTATTATTACTCGTTTTGCTGGGGGATGTTGTGATGGGTCAAGGGCTGACGGTTATTGCGGGCAGCGGCTTGTTCCTGTTCGAGCGGCATAAGAACCCTCACCCCAACCCTCTCCCTGAGTACATGGAGAGGGGGCAGGACAAGAATAATAAGTGAGGTTTCCAGGGAAAGAAAATTCGCTCCCCCCATAAAAACCGGAAGGCCCATGAAGCGACTCGCGATGTCGCCGCATGGGCCTGACGGATGTTTGCGCTCCGCGGGGTACAAACACCCCATCCGGTATCGGACCGATTTTAGGGCAACCTGCTTCCGGCCTGGGCCCGCCTCGGTCCCCTCAGCGTGAAAAGGCAGGTGAGTGCGATTTCACACAGACGGTTGATTGCGACACGCTTGGCCGCAACCGCTCACCCAATGGGGTGGCTTGGCGGTTTCCCGGACTGGGCTCGACCTGCCGCTGGTCGGGGGACTCTCTCCCACCGGTGCGGACAGATCACTCGCGGCGACGTTAACCCAGATTGCCAGGGCGTTTTCGCGCCCATTATTTTTGGGTGGCCCCGTCGCTGGCCGCCGACTCCCGCCGTGCCCGCAATTCATTGCTTCGCACGGCCTATCTTTCAGAGGAGAGCCGGTCTCCGTATCAGAAGCCTTTTCCTTTTTCGCCGGTCACTTGCGTGGCCGACGACGAGGGGAAATATATCGCGATGGTTGAAATTCACGAAATCTATTTGAATTGCAAAAAGAATCTTATCCACCGACGCGCGCAAACCCTTTGTGCAGCTAGGAAATGGCGGTGCATAACTCGGTGCAGAAGGTGACAGGGTTCAAAAACAAAAATTATCGCGCTCGGAGAAAAGAAAATTATTTGCGCGCGTGCCGCTCAGGAGGCTCGGAATTGGGGTCCCAGGGGTGATAGCCGGGGTTGACGCCGACGCAGACGAGAAGCCAGTCGAAATAGCGGCGGATCAGACTGCGGCGGTGGACGGGAGGCGATGCTGGTTGGGGAGAACTCGCCGAATCCGCTGGGTTCGCAGCGTTATCATTCTGATTGGGGTCGGCACTCATTGGCGAATTCTAGGCCACCCATCCGCACTTGGGGCAAGGACCGGAATTCCCAGCGCGATGCACGCCGCAGTGGGGGCAAATGACCGGCTCTTCGCGCCACGACTTTCCCGCCAGCGCCCAGGCCGCTCCCAGACACGCCACCACGGCCAGGGCCGTGACGACCAACACGACAAGAAGAGCGATATAGATGCTCATGGGAAGAGGCCATCATAACCCGCCGTCACCAGGACCGCACGGGGGCGCCGCAGCGCGGGCAGAATTGGGCGTCGGCGCGCAAATCAGACCCGCAGGATTGGCAACCCTGGCCGAAATCTATGCATGTTTAATTCACCTGATGCGTTTGACGGCATCTATTTACCCGCATCCGTGCCGCTCGCGCTTGCCGCGGGCTTCTCATCGCCCGCTTTAAGAGCCTCTGACCCCGCCAATTCCGGGAAGCTCTTCAAATCCGTCCAGAACGTGCCGGGACCGGAGAAAATCAGCCGCAAATCGGTGGGCTGAAAACCCTGGGCGAACGTGTACAGATTATACGCCTGCGGCGACCCCAGGGCATCGACCAGCATCTTGGCTCCCTTCGCCTGTGCCTCGGCTTTAAGCTGCGTTACATCGGCGTCGGCTTTGCCGAGAATCTCCGTGCGCTGGGCGTCCAGCTCGGCCACTTGCCGCTCAATCGTGGCGACATCCAGTTCCTGCTGGGCGGTAATCTGAGCCGCCTGCTTTTGGCCATCGGCCAGAACCTGGGCTACTTTCACATTGGTTTCCGCCGCCACGTTCTCGCGGGCCACATCCACTTGCCGCAAAGTCTGCTGGAGTTCGGCGGCGACGATGGCCGTCTGGGTCTGCTGTTTGTTGGTCAGGTCCTTTTCAATTTCGATGTTAGCCTGCTGGATGGTGGCCAGCAAACCCATGGTCTGGTCGTTGCCGCCGCTGTCCTTGATGACGACGTTGCGCACCAGTGCCAGCAGGATATTCAGGTGACGGCCCGCCACTTCTTTTTCCAGCGAGGCGTTCAGGTCGTCCTGGAATTTGCTGCGGGTATTTCCCTGAATCAATTCCTTGGCGGTGAATTTGCCGCCTTCGTTTTGGCAGGCCGCCCGCATCGCCGGGCGAATGACGTATTCCTCGACCTGATCGATGTTGCCGATGTTGGCGACAATGCTCGGGGCGTCGTCAGGGTTGCGGCCCCAGACGACGGTCAGATCGCACTCGACGGAATACGCGTCGTTGCTGGTAAACGCGATCGAGTCATTGGATTCATGCTGCAGCGTGATCTGGTCATACCCCACCGGAACGATGGTCACATGAGCCATGCGGGGATTGAGGTAATAAATCCCCGGCTGAAGCACATTGCGGGAAATGCCGCGGAAATTCGGATCGCTGACCAGCCGCGCGTTGGAGGCGTCGGAGTTTTCCGTGGCCGGCGGTGTCTGGCCCACCAGTCGCGTCAGGACGCCGACCGAGCCGGGCGGGATCACAATGGCCGGCTCGAGTTTCACTTCGCACAAGTACGGGTTGATTTTGTAAGTGCCGGGCGTGAGGACGCTGCGCTGAATCCCCTTGCAGCCATCGGGGACGACTTCGGAGTTGTCTTCCGCGGCCGGGCCTTGCTTGAGGGTCACCACTCCGACCATGGGCGCGGAGGTCGGATCGGTCAATTGCCCGTGCGAATCCCAATTCCATTTGGTCGGATCGCCGGCGGGAATTTCAAGCTGATCGACCACTTTCCAGTCGTAGCGAACCGGATCAAGGAAATACCGGCCCGGCCCGCGGACTTCCGCCTCGATGCCTTTGTATTGCTCCTGCCCGGCGGGCACGACGACCATATCCGGCGGCAAAGACTCGCCGAATTTGTTGATGACGAGCAGGGCCTGCCCGGTATCGACGAATACGCGCATGGCCGTCCACTTGGTTACTTCAACCAGTGCGCCGATGAGGATGACAAACCCGATGCCACTGATAATGAGGGCTTTAATCCTTCCCATGTTGCACCTCCGTAGCGGCCGCTGAGGGCGTGAGGAAATCCATCGAAGGCTGCGTGGTGACCGGGCCGGACGGTTTCGTCGGCGCTTCAGACAGGCGCTTGAGCACATCCACCAGCGGGCTGTCCGTGGTGGTCAAGATCGACTTAATCGAGGGAGCGACCTTCTGGTAAAAGTAATATTGGGCCAGTGCGTTGCCGTCGCCAAAAGCCGCGACCTGCCGTGCCAGCGGTTCGGCTTCGGCCTGTTTTTGCAGGAGAATCACGTCGGCCTCGGCGGTGCCGCGCGAGACGATGGCGGCGGCCTGCTGCCGGGCGGCTTCGAGGCGCAGCTTGGCGACTTCCAGGTCCTGATTGGCCTGCGTGACCGCGACATCGCGCGTCTGTTCGGCCTGCTTCACGACCGTCACTACCTGTTTGTTGGATACGCCGATCTTGTCGTTCTGGTTGCGCATCTCTTCCTGCGTGGCCAGATCGGCGTTGCTCTTGGCCACCTGAATTTGCTGCTGCAAGGTATTGATCTGTTGCAACGCCTGCCCGCGCTGCGTGATCGGTTCGCGGATTTTGTCGGGGGGAATGATGTTGCGAATCCAGGCCTGGCGAATGGTCACGCCCTGCTTGGCGCAGGCGTCGCGCAGCATTTGTTCAAATTGCAGGCGGAACTTTTCCTTGGTGTCGCCGCTGATGAAATCGCGGCCGGTGTACTGACTGCCAACCAACCGGCAAAAGCCGCGCGCGTACGGAAGGATGACTTTCTCTTCCAGCAATGGCGCCAGTTCGCCGCCTTCGCTGTACTGCACATAGATTAACGGAAGGTCCTCGGGCGAGATCGACCATTCCACGAATCCCTCAATTTGAATATCAAATCCGTCTGATGAGGGAAAACGGATCGGATCAGCCTCGCCGGTCTTGGGATCAATGCTCATCTCAAAGCGCTGGCTCTGGATGCTGATCGGCGTGACGCGACGAACAAACGGATTGATAAAGCGGAAGCCTTCCGGCTCGGTGATTTTTTGCGTGCCCTGCTCGCCCTGATCGACGAGGTATTCATTCGGACTGGCGGGCATCGCGCCGGCCATCACAGTGACGACACCGCGATAGCCCGGGTTCACCTGCACGGGATCGACTTGCAGGACCTGATAGGCATATGGGTTGGCGTATTCGTTATATCGCCCAGGCTCCAGGACACCGGGCAGCGGCCCGCGCTCGGCGGCGTTGGGATCGGCCAGAACTTGTCCCGCTGGCAGCGACTTGCCGAATTTGCGGATGACGATGCCGACCTTGCCGTTGGGGATGATCGCTGTAGCGGCCACCTGATCGGAGGAAATCACCTCGCGCTCGTAATCGAAGGGGCTAAAGCCGAAGTAGGTGCCTTCGGGATAGACCTGCTCGAGAATGCCGTTGCAATCGCCGTAATCTTTTTCCCATTGAGCGTAACCCGATGGGTCTTTATCGCTATCGGGCGGGCGCGGGACGATCACTTGATCGCCGGGCAGGCTGCGCGAGCCGTCTTTTTTCATGAGCACCATCACTTCGCCCGGCCCGACCACGACGCGCCGCACGAACCAGAAATAGGCGCCGTAACCTATTGCCCAGATCAGCACGAGGGCGACGAGCTTGGAGGCGGTCGAGCCGCCACGGGGATGGGGCGCCCAATCACGATGGCGAGGGTCGGGCGGATGAGTTCCGCCCGGGGGCGAATCGTCATGCACAGGCGAATCATGATGGAAGAGTTTCATAGGTTGCTCCGCGATGAGTCGAGTTTCCGGCCACATTGGGAACAAAACCGCGCGACGCTTGGCACGCTGGCGCCACAGGAGGGGCAGGACTGCATGGAGGTGTTGTCATTCCATTGACCAGCGCCCCCCAATCCCCGGCCTGCGCGGTCCCAACCGCGCGACTTTCTGAACATCAACGCCACCACCAGCGCGAACATCGCCAGCATGGGAATGAACACAAGCCAGGGGAATTCCAGGTCTGACATGGGACCCGCCTTCCGTTGTGACTATTGTCGGTTATCGCGGCGGCAAGGCAATTATATGTTGACAGGATTTTTATCGGCGCAAGGGGCTATTGACCCACGGGCGGGAGCTTTGCCAGCCGGTCGGCGGCGGCTTTTTTGTACGCCGTGCCTACAAGCTTCAAAATGGCCAACTCGCCATCGTGGGAGGAGAGATAGGTTCCAAACGCCTGCACATTGGTAAAGCAGGCGCGCGCGTCATCGGATTTCGCATTCTTCGCGTCCCCGTCGCCGCGGGTGAGGACTTCCCGGGCCAGGCTTTTCAACGAGTCAGTGCGGGTTGTCATCTCCTGCTGCAAATTGGGATCGCTGGCAACCTTTTGGTCGAACTGGGCCTCGGTTAATCCCAGGATCGGATCGGCGGGGAGGAAACCGCCGTTGGTCCAATCGGCCGCAATGAAGCCTGCAACCGCGGCGTTCTTCTTGCCTGCGATCCACAGGTCCAGCGGGCTTCCCGCTTGCGCTGGTTCAGTCGTGGCGTCGAGTCGCAGCGTGTTGGCTCCCGCATGAGGGAGAGACTGGTCCAAGATCGGGGTTACCAACAGGCCCGTCATCACAATCGCCGCCAATCGCCGCCGCGCTAATGTCGCCATGGAGTCGTTCCCGAGTGAAATGCAATCTGTTCTTTCCGCTGAGGTGATTGTCGGCATTCGGCGTGGCCGGGCAATTATATGTTGCGGGAGTTTTTATCATCGGCAGCCATATCCAGGCGCCTCTTCGCACGCGTGACAGTCTTGGCGGTAGAGCCCTTGTCCCCTCCCCCGGGGGGTCCGCGGTGACACAACGCATCTGTCAAAGCCCCCTCTCCAGCCCTTCCCCGGAAATACGGCTCGACGCGGCTCGCCGCAGGCCGGGGACGGGGGATGAGTCGTCACCGAAGCTGTCGCGCACTCCTTTGCGCTGCTGAAAAATTTATAGAATACCTGCGGCATTAAATTGGCTATAATCCTGTGAACCTAATCGGAGGTCTCTATGCGTTCCTCCTTGATGCTCACCACGGTCCTCTCGGCAGCAGCGTCTCTTCTGCTCGGCGTCGCTCAGGCCGGCGCACAGGATGAGCCCACCACGCAACCGACGCGGATGTATTATCCGCCCAGCCCGTACGCGATCGGCGTGATGGTGCTTCCGTTCCGGCAAATTGACCCCACTCCCGAGGGCCAGCCGATTTCCCAGGCGATCGATCAGAATTTCCAAATCATGGCGAGGAATCCGCTGGTTCGGCTGATATCGCCGCCGACGGACCTTCCCCTCAATACCGGCGACGCCCTTCAGGATGGCCTTGACGCACAGGCCAAATACGTCGTGTATGGAACGTATACTGTCGCGGACAATCAGGTGACGGTCAGTGGCTCGCTCATTTCCGTCGCCGACGGGCGGACTGCCAAGCCCCTGAGCGCCAGCGGCCCGTTGAGTGATCTCAGCCAAGTCGAGGACTCACTATTCACGCAGGTCGTGGCTGTGCTGCCGGCGCCGCCGAGCGAGCCGGCGCCAGTTCCAGTATTTGTGAACGGCGCGCCTCAGGCTGACCAACCCGCTTCATCCGGCTTCGTATATCTGGGCGGCGGCGGCGACCCATACGCCGGCGATCCGTACTTCAGCGGTATTTACGTTGGCGGTCTCTATGGAGGCTACGGCGGATATTACGGGGGCGGCTACGGCGGTTATTCCGGAGGGCGCAGCCATTTCAGTTACGGCAATAACCGCGGATTCCACACGGCCTATCAAAACGGCGTCCCCCGCGGCATTGGAATCGGCGCGCCAGCCTTAGGCGCTCGCGGCTTTTACGGCGGAATCAGGGGCGGCGGCAGGCCTTGAGGATAGGAGTGAGGGCTGAGGGGCGAGGGCTTAGAGACGGAAAATCGCGGCTCAAATTTCTAGTCTCAACTTTCTCTGCAGGAGACTGCATCCCAATCCACCGAGCTAATCGCTGCCGCAACGTCCTCGGGGACGCGCGGGCCGATTGGGCCGGTGGTCTCGGGCGCCAGGCATAGCACCGGCACTTTTCCCCATCGCTCAATCGCCCGCGGATTGGTCTCCTCCGCCAAACCCGGCGTCTCCGGCGGATAGCGGTTGATGACCACGCCGGCGAGTTTGATGTTGCGCGAGCGCAGGGCCGCGCAGGTCAGCAGCGTGTGATTGATCGTCCCCAAGCCGGGGCGGGCGACCACCACCGCCGGCAATCTGAGCGACTCGGCCACTTCGAGAAATGTCGTCTTCGCATCCATCGGCGTCATGATCCCGCCGATGCCTTCGACGATCATCACGTCTGCCCCGCGCGACATGGTTTGGATAGCTGATTCAATCGCCGCCCAATCCAGTGGCTGATGGGCCCGCTCAGCCGCGACGGCGGGAGCCAGCGGCTCGGCGTAACGCTGCGGGCAGACCAGATCGAGCGGATGCCGCGTGTCGGCACAATGGGCTAGAAACTCCGCGTCCTCGCTGACCAGGCCCTCACGCCGATGAACGCAGCCGGAGCCGGCGGGTTTGCAGACGGCTACGCGGCGGCCGCGGCGAAGGAAATATTGCGCGATGGCGCCGGCGATCAGCGTTTTGCCGACGGCGGTGTCGGTGCCGAGGATGAGGAGGCCGGGGATTTGGATAGGCGAGAGGTTCATGGGCGCTCGC